>JAOZQN010000626.1 GCA_029932195.1 Bacteroidales bacterium
AATTTTTTAACTTTTTGATATTTAAGATGTTATAAACTCCGAAACTTCAGTAAATAATATTGAAATAATAACTTATTTGATAAAATACGATGAAACAAAATGGTAATACGAATGAATACAAGCACATATCATTTGCTTGGTTGTCAGTGGTTTTGTGGTGTTTTTAGGTGTGCTTCGCACACCTAAAAACACCACAAAACCACCGCCACCAAGCAGTTACCGATATGCTCAACTAAATAAAAAAAATAGAAATATGAAAATAATACAATTTATACATCCAGGTAGACAAAACACACTTCCAAGAACATTAAATGGACACGAAAAAATTGATAATATTTTTGGTATAAGATACTGGAACCAAGATAGATTAGGACACTTTCGCAAATTCATTTCACAAAATGGATATTATCTAAAAACCTTAAATTCACAGCCACAAAAAGATAATTTAAACTTTTGGGGAGAGTGGGAAGCACAATCATTTTATAAACGGACGAATTTAAAACATCCAGTCCCAAATTCAATTCATAAACCAATATTTATAAAAAATGACATTCCGTTACAAAGTCCAATATGTCATTCAACTGACCCCTACATTTTCAATAAATATCATTTATTTACCCATTGTGGAGTCCAATTTTGGGACGACCCTTATGAGGGTAAAACAGGAAAAGCAGCTACAAAATTAGCAGATTTGTGTTTTTTTGAGAATATTGTAAAAGCAGAGAGAAATTCAGAATCTGTCTTTTTTCAAATAAAACCAAATATTTCAAATAAAGGAAATTCCTTCTCAACACCTGTTGATGTTTATTATTATCTTTCTACTGATAAAAAATTAGACGTAGAAGATAAATTGCTTATTAGGTCGCAAATACCCAAAGTAAATGCTGGTAGAAACTATCGTGCAGCAGCGTATGAAACAGTTTCAATACCAGAATTAGAAATAAAACATAGAACAGTTTATTATGTTATTGGTTTTATCGACCCTCAACATAAAATACGTGAATCTGATGAGGATAATAATAAAATTTATATTGAAGTAAGAGGGTTGGATTAAATATTGAGACCAATATAATTGAGTCCTCTCCGAGAAGTGTATTTTGGTGAAAATATACTTATAGAAGCGGACTCATAATTTTCTAATTTTTAAAACAAATTTAAACATGAAAAAATCAATTTTAATATCATTAGGATTAGGTGTATTAATGTTGTTATTTGCTTCTTGTGGAGGTGGTTACAATACAGATTATTCGCCTCCGGGAGATAATTCATCTAAAGAAGACGTATTTCCTGCTGAAATAGGCGGACTGGAAGCAGATATAAAAGTATTACAAAAGGCATCAGATGCAATTGCTATTCAATCAAAATACAACGACAAAATAACAATTTCTGTTATTCGGTTTGATAGCAAAGAAAAAGCAGATACTTATTTTAAAGAGCAAATTGTTTCGGAATTTGATGGAATGAGTTCTCGTTCGAGTGGACAAATTAATGGAAAATGGTTTGCAAAAGGAAGTAAGGGCAAAGCAAAAGCTTATGCCTGGGCTAATAATAATTGGATTTTTTCTATATCCGCAGAAAATAAAGATTATTTTGAAAAAGCAATAGACGAATTTAAGTATATTTCTAAATAAAGAAAGTGTTGACTAATCTTCTAAGTAAGTAGATTTACGATTTTAAATTTATGATTTACGATTGGTTTATACTTGATAATCAGATGTAAACTAATTATCAATTTTAAATTGTCCATTTACTTACTTCAATAGTTAGTTAAGTTTTTCCTTAACACTTTAATTTTCAATTAATTAAACCTGAAAATCTATCTGTATTTATTTTGCATTGTAAATAGTTGATTCTCTGTGTTTTAATTAAAAACTAAACACTAAAAATTAAAAACTTAATGGAGTGTTGTTCCTTAAATCTATTTTAAGGAATTATACTAAAAAAGGATTAATATTTTACTTTTTGAATTGAGTATTCATCTTAATATCAGAGTATTCAAAACTTCAAAATTTCACCCTTAATTAGTATAATTATCAAACACTAATTAATAATTTCTGGCCACCAGCGTAAGATTTGACATCTCTGGTTATCAAGGCAATACGTTGGCAGTCTAATTTATAAAATCTTATTTAATTATGAAACACAAACTAAATTTTTTATCAGTAGTAATAGTATTTACAATTTTATTTTTTGGGAGTTGTAAATTTTCGCACGAAAAAACAAGCCAAACAAGTAATAACAGCGAAGACGAAAAAAAAGCAGAAGAAGTTGTAGAAGTTTTTTTTGAAGCATATAATAATAAAGAGTTTGAGGAGCATGGTAATTTATTCTACAGCACATTCAAAGAGGAAATTGTTAATCTTTTGGAAGGTAAATTTGATGTTTTGGGAGAGGTAGTATCTTTTGAAAAATACAATCTTAAAAATACAAGCTACGAAGGTGAAAAAGCAATTGATTTATATTATAAAATTAAATATAAAAAAGAAGAATATTATTCTTATGTGAACATTGCATTAACTAAAGAAGATAATAAATTAAAAATTGTATTTTTCAATCAAGGAAAACATAAAAATTTGATTGACGATTTTGATAACGCTCTTAAAAAAGCCGAACAAACAGCAGAAGAACTACATGGATATTTAAAAAATAATGAAATTAATGAAATTAATAAATTATTAGATAAAAGATTTATTGAAGCTGAACTTGAAGAGAAATTCATGAGATTATTTCAATCCAACCAACAATATTACAATAATACTACTTGCTTATTACTTAATAGTTCGGATAAAACAGTGAACGATACGGAACAAGTTTTTATATTAACATATAAATGCGAAACTGAAAATAAAGAGATATTTTATGAAGAGTTAATATTAATATTAAACAAAGATACGTATGAAATTATTGGTTATAATTTGGCAGACTCGGTAGAAGGACTCTAAAAAAACGGCGTTTTTCATGAGTGTCAAGTTCAAGGCTTTTTTGAAATTTTAGAATTGAAGTTTACATCTGTAAATGATTATTTTAAAATTTTAAAAGTAACATGCCGTAGGCACTTGGCACTCGTGAAAAACATACAAAAAAGGGCATTTTTCATAAAATCAAAAAAGTAATTTACACTTATTCGATTGTAGCAAAATAATTAGGGTTTACTTTAGTTGCAGTTTCGTAGCGAAACTGCAACTAAAGTTGCAACTACAGAGCGAAGCTCATAAAGTGTGTTTTTTAAAAATTGTAAACTAACAACTGAAAAACATCTTCATTTCAGGATGAAACTTCTATTTTTTGTTTTTATTAAGAATAAAGGGTTAATAATTGTCATTTTTATACTATTTTGGTAATTTCATTTATAATTCGCTTATTATAAGTGTCTTATAATGCTTTTTTAATAGTATATAAGTAAAATTAATTTTATAAATTATTGATA
>JAOZQN010000627.1 GCA_029932195.1 Bacteroidales bacterium
TGTATTTCTAACAATTTTATTATCACCGATTTAGAAAGTCAGAAACTTCAGTTAGCTAAATTAAAACAACTTACCAAAGTTTATTTTACCTATCCCGAGATTGACACTATTCCAAAAGAGTTTTTTGATTTGTCTAATTTAGAATCTTTGAGGTTTGAATTGGGGACAGTAGTTTTTATTCCATGTGAAATTAGAAAGTTACAAAATCTCAAAGAATTTATAGTCAGTAAAACAGATTTTAGAAATATTCCAAAGGAAATAGGAGAGCTTCAAAAACTTGAAAAATTAATTGTTGTAGGAGGACTAAATTCATTGACAAAAATACCTAAGGAAATAGGCAATATTTCAGGACTAAAAACATTAATTTTTTGGCGAAATCGTATTTCTTATTTTCCAGAAGAAATATCTCAAATAGAAAACTTAGAGCATTTAGATTTAGGAGGAAATCGTTTTTCGGAAGAAGATAAAGAGAAAATAAGATTAATGTTTCCTAAAATAAAAGTAAAATTCTATTAATTAAGCTTTGGTTATAAAAATTTATCATATTCGTAAACAAGAATATAGTGGAAGCGAAATTAATTTAAAATTAACTTTTTTTATGCCTTTGTTAATTTTAAGCGAAGTTTCTACTTCTGCTATTGACGGTGTATCTGTGTTAAAACGAATTGCTTTTTTTTTACTTCACACAAAAATGTAAAAATACATTTGTCTTTTTACAAAAATGTATTGTTCTGAAATAATTTATTGATACAATAGTTTTAATTTTTTATCACTAATATTTTTATATTTTGTATTCTGAAAATACAATTAACTTTTGATTTTTTAAAAATGAAAATTTAATTTAGATATTTGAAAAATAATTATAAATTTGCAAAAAGAAATTAATCTTAGAAAAAAAAGTATTAGAAAATGAAAAAAAAATATTTACCATTATTTATCGTATTATTCTTATTTTCTTGTTTCCAAAAAAAAGAAATAGTAGAAAATACTATAATAGAAGAAGTAGAAGTTGTTGAAACTGAGACTGTAAAGAAAGAATTAAAAGAAAAATATCAGGCAAGTCGTAAAAAATCTAATATTCTTTTGCACACAAAACTTGATGTGAGTTTTAGTTGGGAAAAACAACTCGTTTTTGGAGAGGCTACTATAAAATTACGTCCATTTTTTTATCCCACAAATAAACTATTATTAGATGCTAAAAATTTTGATTTACACAAAGTTGCAATAATAAAAGGTAAAGATACTTCTGATTTAAAATTTAATTATGATAATTTTTTAATTAATATTGATTTAGATAAAAAATACACAAAGGACGAAGAATACACTATTTTTATTGATTATACAGCAAATCCAAATGAGAACACAGGCGAAGGAGGACGAACTGTTACAGATTCAAAAGGTTTATATTTTATCAATCCTATGGGGGAGGGGAGTGGTTCTCATCAAGAAATTTGGACACAGGGCGAAACAGAGTATTCATCTTGTTGGTTTCCAACTATTGACGCACCAAATCAGCGTTGCACACAGGAAATTTTTATTACCGTAGAAAATAAATTTATTACACTTTCCAATGGCATTTTATACAACACTCTTTTAAATGCAGACTCCACTCGCACAGACCATTGGGTTATGGAAAAAGCTCATGCACCATATTTATTTATGCTTGCTGTTGGCGAATACGAAAAAATAGAAGACGAATGGCAAGGAATGGACGTAAGTTACTATGTTCATCCTGAATACGTGGAAGTTGCAAGACAAGTTTTTGATAAAACACCAGAAATGATAGAATTTTTCTCAACAATTTTTGAAGTAGAATATCCTTGGGCGAAATATTCGCAAATAGTTGTAGATGAGTTTGTTTCTGGTGCAATGGAAAATACAACGGCAACGGTTTTCGGTGATTTTATGGTAGAAAATTCATTTTGGTATTCTGCTTTTGATAAAGAAATGATAATTGCACACGAGCTTGCTCACCATTGGTTTGGCGATTATGTAACCTGCGAGTCGTGGGCTAATACTGTTCTAAATGAGGGCTTTGCAACATACTCTGAATATCTGTGGACAGAATACGAATACGGAAAAGATGAAGCAGAGCTTATTTTTTCAGATAAGCTTTCATATTGTTTTAGTAATAGAAACGATGATGTTGTTAATTTTCATTATCACAAAAAAGACGATATGTTTGGCTATAATTCTTACCAAAAAGGAGCCTGGATTTTGCACAATTTACGAAACTACGTAGGAGATCAAGCATTTTTTGATGCTATAAAAATATATCTCAAACGTTTTGCATACAAATCGGCAGAAATTCACGACTTACGACTTTGTTTTGAGGAGGTTACAGGCGAAGATCTTAATTGGTTTTTTAATCAGTGGTATTTTGGGGCAGGTTATCCAATTTTGGAAATAAAAAAAGAATTTGATGATAGCCAAAACATTGCTACTGTTACAATTAAGCAGTTACAGAACACTAAAAAAATGCCAATTTATACATTACCAATAGATTTTGCAATTCATCTGGAAAATGAGACTGTAAATAAACGAATTATGCTCACAGAAGAGGAACAGATTTTTACTTTTGACTTATCCGAAAAACCATTATTAATTGAAATTGACCCAAATAGATTTTTACTTTGCAAGCGAAAAGAAGAAAAACTTACTGCCAACGAACAAAAAACAGTTTTGGATCGTTCCACAGGCACTTGGGCAAAATACGATGCTCTAATATTTTTTGAAAATTATACAAACGACGATATAAAAAGAGAAGCCCTAACTTCTATATTAGATTCTGATTATTGGTGGTTTAGACAAAAAGCAATTTTTATTTATGAAGAAGAAGACAACGAGACAGATAAAATTTTTATAGAAAAATTAAAAACATTGCAACATAAAGATCCAAGAAAAGAAGTTAGAGAGGCTGCTGAAATTTTTCTAAGTAAAGTTTAAAAAATAAATTCGGATTTTTGACGCAGTTATTTTATTTATTTTCGAGCTTTTAAAATTTAATAATAGCGGGCTATTTGTGAACTTTTAAAAGTGAAGAAAATGAATAAAAGAACAAGTCAAAAACCGAAGTTATTATTTAATCTTTACTAAAATAAGAATAAATTTTGAATTATAACAAATATTATTAATTTTGCATTTTAAAACATTTTTAACAAAACATAAAAACAAACTAATTATCATGGGAAAAGGAGATAAAAGAACAAGAAGAGGAAAATTATTTGCAGGAACTTACGGAAATAAAAGACCTCGTAAAAAAGTAATAAAAACAACTACGGAACAAAAAGTAGAGAAACAAGAAGAGAAACAAGAAGAAAAAAAATAGTGCTTATAGCACTATTTTTTTTGAAATAAAGGGTTACGCACATATAAGTAGTGTCTGGACGGAAATAGATAACAATTTATATATCAAATAAATACAA
>JAOZQN010000628.1 GCA_029932195.1 Bacteroidales bacterium
GAAAATGATTTTTCGGGCAAACTCATAATTTCCGAAAAATTATATGGCAGAGAAAAAGAAAAGGAAAAATTAGATGAAATTTACGAAAACGTTTGTAATGGAAAAACAGAATTACTAAATATTTCAGGACTTGCAGGTGTTGGGAAATCTGCTTTTATTAAAGAAACAAATAACACATTAACTAAAAATAAGGGAATATTTATAGAAGGAATATTTGAACAATTTCAAAAAGAAATTCCATATACAATTGTAACACAGCTTTTTACTGCTTTTTCTAATCAGGTTTTAAATAAAGACGACGAGGAATTAGAATATTGGAAAAATTTAATTACTAAGGCAGTTGGGGAAGTAGGAAAAGTTATTACAGATTTAGTGCCAGATTTAGAGTTGATTATAGGAAAACAACCAGAACTACCAAGTCTTGAAGGAAAAGAAGCACAGAACAGGTTTAATTATGTTTGGGCTAATTTTGTTAGAGCTATATCAAAAGCAGAACATCCACTTATAATTTTTATAGATGATTTGCAATGGGCTGATAGTTCGTCTATTGAGTTGTTTAAAGTTCTATTTTCAGATATAGAAATTCAATATTTATTTTGCATAAATGCATACCGCAGGAAGGAAATTGATGTTAATCGTTTTATAGAATTTGAAAAAATAGAGGGATTAAATATTTCTAAAATTGAATTAAAAAACTTAACAAAAAAAGATGTAAATAGTTTAGTAACTCAGAGTTTAGATATTATAGTTCTTGAAGAGTTATCTGAAAACATGTCAAATGTCCAAAATTTCACGGATTTGGTGTATTCAAAAACTATGGGAAATCCTTTTTTTATTATTCAATTTCTGAAAAATCTTTACGAAGAAGAATTTTTGAAGTTTGATTTTAAGACCAATTTATGGATTTGGAACATAGAAAATATAAACACACAAAATATTACGAGCAATGTTATTGAATTAATGTCAATTAAAATTGAAAAACTACCAAGTGAAACAAAAGACATTTTAAAAGTAGCTTCTTGTGTTGGAAATAATTTTGACCTGAGTATTTTATCTGGTGTTTGCAAAAAAGAAATAGAAATTTTAGAAAAAAACTTAGAAATATCAATTATTGAAAATTTTATAGTTCCCGTAAAAACAAAAGGTAGCGTTAAGTCGTTCAAATTTGTTCACGATAGAATACGACAAGCAGTTTATTCCACCGTTTCTGACGTTAATAAGAATAGTTATCACTTTCAAATTGCTAAAATATTATTGACAATTTTGAAAGAAGAAGAACTTGAACAGCAAATATTTGAGATTGTAAATCAATATAATTTTGGACAAAAATTAATAAAAAACAAAAAAGAGAAAAAACAACTTGCGGAACTAAATTTACGAGCTGCACTAAAAGCAAAATCTACATCGGCATATTTGTCTGCCTACAATTATTTAAAAAAAGCAAATAACTTATTAGATGAAAAAAATTGGGAAACAGATTATAAATTTACCCTAAATATATACGATGAATTAACTGAATTATCATATCTTACAGATAAATACGAAAAAATAGAATACTATATTTCTCAAATAAAAGAACATTCTAAAAGTATTTACGATATATTAAATTCGCATATGACTTTAATTAATTGGTACAGTTCAGAAGCAAAATATGAAAAAGCTGTATCGATAGGGTTTCATTTTTTTGATAAAATAGGAGAAAAGAAATTTAATACTACTAATAAAATAAAACTTGCACGCCTATTTTTAAATTTTAAAATAAGACTAAATAGAAAAAATGAAGAAGCTATTTTAAATATGCCAATGATGGAAGAGGGTAAGATTTTGGCTACTGCACTAATTATTGATGCTATTGGTTCACCCGTGTTTCTTGCAAATCCTGATTTATTTCCAATAATAACTTTTTATCAAGGTATTTACACATTAAAATATGGAAATTCCCAAAGTTCTCCATACTCTTTTGCTGCTATATCTACAATATTTAGTATTCTTGGAAAATATGACGAGGCTCTTAAAATTGCTAAAATAGCAATAAAACTTGGAGATAAATTAAGAGCAAGCCTTTATTATGCGAAATCAAATTTTATTGTAAATCTTAATGTGTATCCATGGAAATATCATATTCATTCGTTTTACAAGAATTATCTTGATATTTATCAAAAAGCAAAAGAAAATGGAGATATAGAATTTGCTGCATATTCTTTATCAAGCTATGGCTATTTTGAAAATACAATAGGAGTAAATTTAGTGAAACTGAAAACAAAAGCAATAGAAGATTTAGTAGTATTAAAGAAATACAAACAGCAGGTTAGTATATTACGTCAAAGGTTTTATATTCAGTTTTATGAACAATTGTCAAAAGAAGCAAACACTTCGGATTTGCTTGTTGGTGATTATTTTAACGAGAAGGTAGAGATTCCTGAATTATTAAAAACAAATGATTTAAGCACTCTATCATATCTTTATATAGACAAAAATATATTATATTATTTATTTGGAAATTATGAGCAAGCTTTTAATACCGCCAAAATCATTTGTGGATTTACAATGGGTATTAGAGCTAATTATTTATTAGCTATTCATTATTTTTATTATTCATTGTCAATACTTGCCATTTTTGAAAACAAAAATAAATCAGAGCAAAAAAAACTGATGAAAATTGTTGATAAAAACCAAAAACAGATGAAAAAATGGGCAAAACATTGTTCAGAAAATTATCAACATAAATACGATTTGGTTGTAGCGGAAAAATACCGTGTTTTAAATAAAAAAAATCTTGCAGAAGTATTTTATAACAAAGCAATTGATGGAGCAAATAAAAATGAATTTTTGAGTGAAGAAGCATTAAGTTGGGAACTCGCAGGACGTTTTTATGATCAACAAAAAAATAAAATTCTGGCAAAAACATATCTGAAAAATGCGTATAAAAAATACAAAATTTGGGGAGCTGGCGCGAAACAAAAACAACTTGAAAATATCTATTCTGAAATAAATTTTGAAAATAAAAAAATAACCTCTATAAACTTAACAAATAATGAATATTCATCTTCATCGGTAGTAGAAACTTCCTCGTTTTTAGACCTTACAAGTATTGTAAAAGCTAGCCAATCTTTGTCGGGAGAGGTGAAATTAGAAAATTTGCTCAAAAACATGCTAATGCTTATTATGGAAAATGCAGGAGCAGATTATGCTGTAATTATCACAAACGATGAAGGAAGATATAATATTCAGGCAAAAGGAAATTATGGTTCAGAAAACTTTGAAGTTTTACAATCAGAAGATTTAGAAAAAACAGAAGCTGTAGCTATAAATATTGTGAAATATGTTATACGAACAGAAAAATTGCTTGTAATAGACGCTGCTTCAACCGATTCTAAATATTCACATAATAAATATGTTAAAAAAAATAAAGTA
>JAOZQN010000629.1 GCA_029932195.1 Bacteroidales bacterium
TTATTTGATTGATAAATATGTGAAAATATAAAATTTATTCTTTAAAATCTAAATTTTCAATAAGTTCCATTTTACAAATAGGGCAATTTCCAGCTTCGTCGCTTCCACTACCATCGCAGTGTGCTGCACAAACGTATTTTGCGGTATAATCATTGTCGTCCTCAATTGTTTCCGACTGATTATCAATATTTTCTTCTGTGTTATCAATATTTTCTTCTACATTTAATGTGTCCGAATTATTTTCGTCGTTATTCCCTCCCATATTGCAAGCTGTTAACGAAAATATTGCGATAATAAATGCTATTGCTGTAATTATTTTTCTTAATTTCATAATTTAAAATTTTATTGTTACTTTTGTTGTTCTGAACCTGCAAAAATAATAAAAATAAAATGATAAAAAATAAAATTTGCTTCTTTAATACCATAAAATTTTGGGGAGGTGGGGAAAAACTACATTTAGAATATGCTTGTGAATTTAAAAAAAGAGGATACGATGTCTTTATTGTTGCAGATTCACAATCAGAACTTGTGAAAAAAGCGATAAAAAATAATATTCCTGTTTTTGAGATTTCAGTAAATAGCACTTCTTTTTTAAACCCAAGCAAAATTAATAAATTAAAATTATTTTTTACTGAAAATAAGATAGATACAGTATTTTTTTCTACCTCACAAGATATGAAAATGGCTTCTGTTTCGGCAAAAAAAGCAGGAGTTAATAAAATTATATATCTAAGGGGTCTGGCTGTTCCTGTTAAAAACACGTTTATTAATAAAAAACTATTACTAAATAATGTTACTAATATTTTAGCAAATTCGCAGGCAACAAAACGAAGTATTAATCAAAACTTGAACCTTTTGGAAATAGAAAAAAAGACGACTGTAATTTATCATGGCATTGATTTAGAGCTTTTTGATAAAGAAAAAAAAGAGCAAAATTTTGTTATTAAGAGAGAGAACAACGAAATAATAATTGGAAATGCAGGACGTTTGACTAAACAAAAAGGACAACATCATTTTATTGAAATTGCAAAATATTTATTAGAAAAAAATATAAATTTTAAAATCGTAATTGCTGGCGATGGAGATTTAAAAGATGAGCTTTTGCAAAAAATAAAAGCCAACAATTTAACCGACAATTTTATTTTAGCAGGATTTGTTAAAAACATGACTGCATTTATGAATGCAATAGATATATTTGCTCTCACTTCTGAATGGGAAGGGTTTGGTTATGTGATAGTTGAAGCAATGGCTTGTGAAAAACCTGTTGTTGCTTACAATCTTTCGAGTAATCCTGAAATTATTGATAACAATAAAACTGGATTTTTAGTTAAATACCCTAATAACAAACAGTTTGCAGAAAAAATTGAAGAATTTATAAACAATAAAGAACTACTGAAAGAAATAGGACAAAATGGAAGGAAAAGTGTTGAAAAACGCTTTAATTTACACAATATTATTGATGAAATAATTGTTTTTTTGCAAAATTAACAATAAATTATTTTGAGTGTGTAACATATTGGGGGCTTTTAGTTTTTAGCTTTTGGCTTTTGGCTTCGCAAAGCGAAAAAGATTAGAATGTGTATACTGATGTAATAAGGTTTTCGGATAAAACCCGAAAGCGTCTGCAAGACCTGACGGCGTTTAAGAACACTTAAAATCCGAAAACCTTATTCACTTTAGTATAACATCTCATGCCTGGGGCTATTGGCTTATCTTTTATCGCTTTGCGAAGCCAAAAGCTAAAAGCCAACTACCAAAAAAAACCAATACGTTACACACTCAAATGATTTTCCACATTTTAATTCATAATTAATTTATGCACTGTGCTTTATGTAAAATAAAACTTTGCGACAGCGAAGGAAAAAACTGCTACGGCGAAAATAATTCTATTGATACAATAATAGATAACGACAATATTAAAACATCATCGGACATGGAGACGGATTTTGGTATGCAACTAACAAGAATTGAAGAGCTTATAATGTATTGCAAACGTAGAAACTACAAAAAAATAGGAATTGCTTTTTGTGTTGGAATGTCAAATGAAGTGCTTCTTTTGGTGAAAATTTTACGAAGCAAAGGATTTAAAACAGAAAGTGCTTGTTGTAAAATAGGAGGAATTTCTAAGCAAGATATTGGTATTAAACATGCTGATATAAAGTATGATGCTATCTGTAATCCGCATTTACAAGCACAGGCATTAAATAAAAGCAAAACCGATTTTAATATTATTTTCGGACTTTGCATAGGGCATGATGCAGAATTTACACAAAGTTCTAATGCTCCCGTTAGCACATTAATTGTAAAAGATAGAGTGCTTGCACACAATCCAATAGGAGCTTTATATTCAAATTATTATCTAAAAAAAATAGAAAGAACTGATTATTTGTAAAAATAATATCAAAAATGAAAAAAAAGCCAAAAATTATTATCTTTGCAAATAAAAAAATACTCCAAATTAGAAAATGAAGATACTAATAATTGAAGACGAGCATTCATTATCTGAGTCTATTCAAGATTTTTTAAATTCCGAAGGTCATGTATGTGAGCTTGCAACGAACTACAAAACTGCCATAGAAAAAATCTCTATGTATTTGTATGATGTTGTTATTGTGGACATTACATTGCCAGACGGCAGTGGATTAAATGTTGTTTCTAAACTAAAAAAAGATGATTCAAAATCTGGAATTATTATTATTTCGGCAAGAAACTCGGTTGAGCAAAAAATTGAAGGTTTAGAAATAGGAGCAGATGATTATTTAGCAAAACCATTTCACCTTGCAGAACTTAATGCGAGGGTTAAATCGTTGAATAGAAGAGTGAATTTTCAGGGAAAAAACACTGTTGTTTACAACGAAATAACAATTATGCCTGATGAACATAGAGTTTTTGTTTTTGATAAAGCACTTGAACTTACCAAGAAAGAATTTGATTTACTTATTTTTTTCACGTCCAATAAAAACAGAGTATTAACTAAATCGGCTATCAGTGAGCATCTTTGGGGCGATTATATGGACTATTCAGACTCTCACGATTTTATTTATACTCACATAAAAAATCTTAGAAAAAAATTAACAAAAGCTGGCTGTAAAGACTATCTAAAAACTATTTATAGTGTTGGCTATAAGTTCTCTCTAGAATAATTTAGCTATTGGCTATTGGCTTTTGGGTATTAGCTTTTAGGTAAGGTGTTAAAAATTTGGGAATATCAATAAAAAAGTTCTTTCATTTTCTGTATTCTTTTGATATTTAGATATATACAAAAAAAATAAAAACATTCTTGATTAGTAATTGTCAATATTTTTTAAAAAAAATTGCCCTGACCTTAGGTCGGGGATAATGCAATAAATACACTGATTAGGGCTTTAGTCCTTTACTTTCTACGCCGTTAAAAAAGG
>JAOZQN010000630.1 GCA_029932195.1 Bacteroidales bacterium
TTCACATTAATAATGAGCTTTAAATAAAGAATTTACAAACTCCGAAACTTCAGTTGGATAATATAATAAAACAGACAAATAATGAAATTGATAAAATAGTTTACAAACTTTACGAACTAACCGAAGCAGAAATAAAAATTATAGAAAATGTAAAATGAATTTAGATATTGGAACAAAATACGAACAATCTTTGGATCTTGATTTTCGTAAAAAAGACGGAGTTTTTTATACCTCCAAAAATATTGCCGATTATATTGTGCAAAATACTCTTGGAATAATTTGTAGTAATAAAAAAATAGAATTAAAAATTGATAATAAATTTGTAGATAAAAATAAATTAGAAACCTATAAAAATTGGTTATTAAATCTTAAAATCCTTGACCCTGCTTGCGGTAGTGGAATTTTTCTAATCGCTGTTTTTGATTTTTTAATTTCAGAATACAAACTTTCTGTTAATTTTAGTGATGAAAAATTAATACTAAAAAACAATATCTTTGGAGTTGATATAAATAGTCAAAGTGTAAAAATTACAAAACAGGTTCTTATAGAAAAATGTGATCAATTTTTAGACTTATCCGAAAACATAAAATGCGGCAATTCTTTAATATCCGATAAAAAAATATCAGAAAAAGCATTTCATTGGGAAACCGAATTTAAGGAAATTATGGACGGCGGTGGTTTTGATATTGTGGTAGGAAATCCGCCTTATATTTTTGCCAGAAATATGAATTTTACTGAGACTCAAAAAAAATACTTCACGAAGAATTATGACCTAACTAATTATCAAATAAATACTTACGCCTTATTTACAGAACTATCCATAAACTTATTGAAAAAAGAAAGTTATCTCGGATTCATCATTCCAAGTAATTGGTTTACGGTAGGTTCATTTTTAGATTTAAGAAAACTTATATTATTTGAAACTGGTAATTTAAAAATAGTAAATCTTGGTGTAAAAACATTTAAAGATGCAAGCGTAGAAACATGTATTTTAATTTGTAAAAATAAATTTACAGACGAAATAGAAATTTGCAAACCAAAATCAGGTGAGTTTTATACCGAAAACATTATAAATAAGAATATTATAAAAGCACCTTATTATATTATAGATACCAATAATTTTGCAAGCAAAGAAAAAAATGATTTGTTATACAAAATAAATAAAATATCAAAACCTATTTCTGATTTTGCAAAAGTAACAACAGGATTAAAAGCATATCAAACGGGAAAAGGAAACCCGAAACAAACAAATGAAATAAAAGAAAAAAGAGTTTTTCATTCACAAGAACCTAAAAATGAGACTTATATAAAATATTTAAAAGGGAAAGATGTTGAAAGATATGGTTTAAATTGGTCGCAAGAATATCTCTCTTATGGAGATTGGCTTGCCGAACCTCGTAAATCGGTAGATTTTGACAAACCAAGAATTTTGGTAAGACAAATTCCAAGTAAATTGCCTTATGCAATAAAAGCGGTTTACACAAATGAGCATTTTTTGAACGATATAAACAGCATGGTTATTATCAAAATTAATAATTGTAATCCTTTTTATATGCTTGCTTTTTTAAATTCAAAATTAGTTTCTTTTTGGTTTGCAAATACTTATGGTAAGCTACAACGAAAAATATTTCCGCAGTTTAAAGTTAAAGAGTTATCTAAATTTCCTATTTTTATAAAAAATAAAGAAGTGGAAATCAAAATAACAGAGCTTGCTGAAAAAAACATTGAACTGCATAAATCTATAAATTTTCACTTGTATTTATTTGAAAAAAGAATAAAATCAGAGTTAAAAGTTGAAAAAACAACGAAAAAACTCATACAATTTTACAAATATAATTTTAAGAGTCTTAAGAGAGAACTTAGAAGACAAAAAATATCAATTCCTTTGAAAAAACAAGCTGAATGGATAGAATATTTTGATGATGCTAAAATAAAAACAACGAACTTGGATAATATAACAAAACAGATAAATAATGAAATTGATAAAATAATTTACAAACTTTACAAACTAACCAAAGCCGAAATAAAAATTATAGAAGGAACTGGCATTTTTCATATTAATCAAAAGTAGTTTATACTTTTTTTATTTGTTTATAAAATCAAAAACACAACAACGACTTAAATTTCAGCTCATTAGCGTAGGGTTTTAAACCCTACGCTAATAAGAAAAAAAGAAAGTGTAAAGTAGATATGAAAAACGCCAAAAAACTTTACAGTAATCAAACACCAACAAATCACAAATCTATATATTATGAAAAAAACTTCTCTTATAATTTTTCTTCTAACTTTTTTCTACGCCTATTCTTTTGGGCAAGACACAATTACTGTTAGTGGAAATCTTACAGACGAAAATGGTAAGCCCCTACAAAATGTTAGAGTATATTTTTATAAATATGATGCAAATGGGAGGCATCAATTTAAAGATCAATACACAGATAAAAATGGCTACTATTCTGTAAAAGTAAAAAAAGGAACAACAATTACTTATTATTATAATAGTTATTATACTTATTATCAATTTGTTGCAAATGAGCTAATTATAAATTATACTCAAATTCCTAAAAAAAGCACAAATACAAAAAATTATACTCCTAAAAAAGAAGGCATAGCCAAAATGAGAGAGGCAAATTATAATGTAATGAATGGTAATGGCTATTATAACTACAGTTATTATCATTTAGGTATTTATGGGCTACCTGTTGGTTCTAAAAGAATATCAAATAATAGAAATTACAATCTTCAAAATATTGATAAAATAATATTTGATAAATCTACTCAAACTTATACTGTTGATATTAATAATTATAACTACAGAAGAAATAAGCCATTTACGCTGGAATATATTTCGTCCGTATCGTTTGATTCGCCAAATAAACTTCCAGGTTTGCAAAATAAATTTTCGCAAGGCTCAATTTATTCACTCGGAGACGATTCAAAATTTAGTTATGGAGAGAAATTTGAAAATCTAAATATTACTCCCATAAATCCCTACGATTTTTTCAGAACAGGAATTGATGTGCAAAATTCTATAAATGCTTATTACAAAAAGAAACAAACAACTTATACTTTTTCGTATAAAAACAACACACTTTCCAGTATTGTGCCACTTTCGGGGAAGACTACAAATATTGCAATGCTTAATATTGAGAATATTAAAATAAAAAATTCAAGACTTAGCATAGACGGACATTTTTTGGATATGAAAATAGCTTATCCCGAAAGTGCAGCAAATTATGCACGCCTAATGCACTCTATTACAAGAACTCCACAAAATTTTGATAATAACAATCCAGAGCATCAGTCTTATAATGGAGAGGCAATAAATCCATATTTTCTTATTAATAACTGAAGTTTCGGAGCATCTTTAGTCTTTATTTTACAAGTTTTTATTT
>JAOZQN010000631.1 GCA_029932195.1 Bacteroidales bacterium
TTATTGATAAAGAAATATCTAAAAAATTAACCTGACGGCTATGGCGTGGACGCTTTACGCATAATCAACTATGCGGCAAGCGTCCACGCTTGCCACGACAAATCGTTGAAAATCAATTTAGTCCAACCTTACGTGGGTAGCCTAAAAAATGATAAGATTTCTATCCAAAACACATCTATAATTGCCAGTATTAATTATGCAAGTAGAATTCAAAATGCGATGCTACCCAAAGATGAGCTTTTTACAAATCTTTTTAACGAACATTTTATACTCTACAAACCACGCGATATTGTTAGTGGAGATTTTTATTGGTTTGCCAAAATAAATAAGTATCAAATACTTGCGATTGCAGATTGCACTGGGCATGGAGTTCCGGGAGCATTTGTGAGCATGCTTGGAATTTCGTTTTTAAATGAAATTGTCCGAAAGAAAAGTTTTACACAAGCAAAACAAGTTTTGGAAGAGTTAAGAAGACAAATAAAACAATCTTTAAATCAAACAGTAAATGAAGTAGGGTCAAAAGATGGTATGGATATTTCTTTGTGTGTGTTTGATACAGAGGCTAATAAGGTTCAATTTTCGGGAGCAAACAATCCAATATATTTAGTTACAAATAAAAAATCAGATAAATTTATTATTAAAAATAATGATAAAATTGTTTTTGATAAAGAGATTATAGATAAGGATAAAGTCCGAACTTATGAAAATAATTCTAATATTTTAGTAGAGCTAAAACCAGAAAGACAGCCAATAGGCATCTATTTCAACGAAACTCCATTTACTCAGTATGATTTTGATTTTAAGCAAGATATGTCTATTTATATGCTTACAGATGGTTATGCAGACCAAATTGGCAGTGAAGATAATCAGAAGTTTTATATCAAAAAATTAAAAACTCTATTACTTAAAAATATAGATTATCCGATGCAAAAGCAAAAAGAAATTTTAGAGCAAACTTTTAAAAGATGGCAAGGCAATTACAAACAGCTTGATGATGTGCTTGTTATGGGAATAAAATTAATGAAAAATGGATAATAAACCCGAAAGCGTCTGCAAGACCTGTCGGCGTTTAAATGTGCTTAAAATCAGAAGTTTAGTGTGCCAGAATAGCAACAATTTAGCAATAAAACGGCTCACATTGAAAAGTTGAGGGAGGATAATGTAAAATATTTAGTTTTCTCTTCTTATATTTATTGCTTAAAGCTATTATTCTTACTGTTTCTAAGTAAATCTATAATTCAAAAAACAAAGTCGTTTTAATTTGGAATTATCAAAAAAATGACTAACTTCACAACCTGCACACTCATAATAATTGGGTGTTATCGTTAATTAAATAAAATCATGAAGAAAAATAGTTTGGTATATTGTATTAATCCAAGTCAATATGAAATATTTGATGAAAGAATTAATAAACCAATCTGGCACAGAAAATTGGAGAATGGACAAGAAACTGGTTCAATGGTTTCTCAAGAAATGGATGAAATTAACTTCCCTAAAAACCCATTTGAATTTTTCGCACCAAATAATGTCGGAATGCTTCTTTCTATAAGTCAGCGATACAGAAAATTAGCAAGAGAATTATATGATGAAAAGATAAATCCTAAAAACACCAACCATTCTTTGGTTGAAACCAACATGGATAAGAAGAAGTTTTTACAGGAAAAATCCATCGTTGCCGCAAATTATATTGAATTTATTCAAATTTCTATTGTATTTGCATACACGGCAATTGAATCTTTTGTAAATCTCAGTATTCCAGATGACTACAAATATGAAGTCAAAGTTAAAAATAAAGGTATAACTGAGATTTATGACAAATTTGCAATTGAAAGATGGGTGTCTATGGGTGATAAACTTTCCAATATTTTAACTGATATATATTCAACTTCAAAAATTGAATCTCAAAAGTTTTGGAGCAATCTGAAATCTCTAGAAAAGAATAGACATAAAATCATTCATCAAAAATCAATAAACAGAACAGAGTTCTATAAAGAATATTTTAAAGAAGGTATTTTTAAACAAATTGACTGTGCTCAAACTGTATTGCAATTCTTTTATGATGCTCACTCAAAAGAAAATAAAACCAATCCTTTATGGCCTTGGGCTATTGGAAAGGAAAAAGCATTCCCAACTACTGGATTCGAATCTGAGAATTTTGAAGTTATAGGGAATCTTTATGAAGGTAAAAAGAAAATAAAAAAACGATAATATTTTGTTGGATGTCATTTTATTTTCAGTGCTTTTTGGGTGCTTCGCACAACAAAAAAACGGCACCATTAGCCGTGTTCGATAAGAAACATATCACATCATTATAGAACATACGGGTTGCATATATTTGTCTATTTTATTTTTTAATTCGAATAGTAACAATTAATACAAAAAATCTGTTTTGATTTCAAATTCTTTTTGTAGCTCGTCAAAAGTTTTTATGTTTTTGGAATTTAAGATGCTTTCGCTGTAATAATCAAGAGCTTCAATATACGATTTTTCGTTCTCAATGGAATTATAAATATTTTCAGCGGTAATATTGCTCTCTACAAACGAATCTTTAAAATATTCTTGCTCTGCTTGCTCTAATTCTTTGGTCAAATCGTCTAATTTTATTTGCCCAATATGATAATCTTTAATTTTATACAGTTCGTTTTTGCTTTTTTGATAAAAATGTAACTTGCTTGTTTCCAGACTTTGCATTTCTTTATAACTACTAATTGCATTTGTATATCCTTGTTTCAAATTTAAGTTTTTTTCGTCTAAAAGTAGTTCTTCTATTTCCGTTTCTTTGTTTGTAAATTTTTTAATATTTTGCCTGCAACTTCCGATATAATCAATTGTTTTATAGATATTTTGATAAATTTGGTCTAATTTTTCGTCTTTTTTCCTGTAAAATTTCTGCTCTTTTGATATAATTATTTTCTCGCCCTCTTCTGGTTCTCCTTTTTCTTTAAAATATTCTAAAATTATATCTAATAATCTTGTATCTTTTGTTTTTCTATAAACGGATTTAATTAATTTAAGAGCCTTATTATCATTGCCTTTCTTAAAGTGATTAAGAGCTTGCTTTAAAGTATTTACATTATTAAAACTCTGAAAAACAACATTTAATATATAACCAAGAACAAGTAAAGCAATCATAAAAATTGGTCTAAATTTCAAGAAATAAAGCACAACTATAGAAGCCGAAACAAAACTAATAATTGCAATTTTATTTAATCTCGTTTTTTTAAATTTAGAGTCTTTTTTGCTGTTTTTTATTAGTCGTTCTAATTTTTGCCTTGTATTATAAAATATTGGTTGCATTGAAAATAAGTTGAAATAATTTTATCCAGAAAGAGAATATAAAGTAACTGAAGTTTCGGAGTTTATAATTAATTGATTATTACGTATATAAT
>JAOZQN010000632.1 GCA_029932195.1 Bacteroidales bacterium
GGTATTCCAAACTCGGGATACTTTACGAAATGCTCGAGCTGTGTGAAGGGAAACTCTCACGCACAGTTCATCGGGGGGGGGCGATAAAGCCCCTACCCTACATTGTCAAGTATTCGCCTTATAAATGGAAAAATTGTATATTTGCCACAAAATAAAAAAAAATGGAACATCAAACAATATTTGCCGTTAAAGATTTAAAAAGAAAATTATCTAATTTTCTTGATGAAAATATTAATAACAAACAAACAAAAATAAAAACGATACAAACTTGGCAAGAAAGTATAAATAGCGGAAAAATATTAAAACAAAAAGAAGAAGAATTACAAACACTATTTATTTATACATTTTTTGGTGATATACTTGGATATGATTATCAAAATGCTGAAAATTGGAATTTATCTATTGAAACACGAACAGAGTTTAACGCAAAAAAATCAGACGGTGCATTAGGATACTTTTATATAGATGCTAGTAAAAAAATTAAGCAAGATATTAGAGTAGTTATCGAATTAAAAAATGCCCGAACACCATTAGATAAACCTCAAAATAGAAAAGATTTTAAAGGAAGCCCGATAGAACAAGCATTTATGTATGCAAACAAAGCAGGAGAAAAATGTAAGTGGATAATTGTTAGTAACTTCCTTGAAATAAGACTATACCGTGCAAATGACATAAACAAATATGAAAGTTTTAATATTCAAGATTTAACACTTGATGAAGAATTTAAACGTTTTTACTATTTACTTGCGAGAAATCAACTTTTTCTAAAAAATCAATATTCTGTTATTGATTATGCCATTGAAAATAGAATAGAAACCGAAAAAAAAATATCAAAAGAATTTTATGCGGAATATAAAATTTTAAGAGAATTATTCGTCAGACATTTAATAACTTACAACAAGGATAAAAAACATACTCCATTACAATTCTTACAATTTGCACAAACAATAATAGATAGAATTGTTTTTGTAAGTGTAATAAAAGACTATGATTTAATTTCTTATAACATTGTTTCACAAATAGAAAATACAGCAAAGAGTGCATTAATTGATGACGGTAATGAGTTATGGAAACAAATAAAATATCTGTTTAGAGCAATGGATAAAGGACTGCCACCACGCATTCATAAATTTAATGGTGGCTTATTCAGAGCGAACGCTCAGATAGATAAACTTACTATAAAAGATAATTTTCTTAAATATCTTTTACGACTTTCCAAATATGATTTTGAAAGTGATTTGAGTGTAAATATTCTCGGACATATTTTTGAGCAATCAATAACAGATATTGAAAACTTAAAAACAGAACTTTTACAAAATAATATTGAGAATTTGCCCGATGATATTGAACAAATTTATAATTCAAAAATAAAAGTTGAAACAAACCAACGTAAAATTCACGGAATATATTACACACCTGAATTTATTACAAAATACATCGTAAACGAAGCTATTGGAGATTGGTTACACCAACAAAAAGAAAAATTAGGACTAAATAAAATACAAGAACTACCTGAAAATCCGCAAGAAATAGAAATTCAAATAAAACAATGGCAAGATTACCAAAAAATATTGCTTAACATTAAAATACTTGACCCTGCTTGTGGTTCGGGTGCATTTTTAACACAAGCCTTTGATTTTTTATTTCGTGAATGGCAAATTGTAATAGATATTATCAACAAAATAGAAGGTATATTACCAACATCAAAAATAAACGGTTTGTTAAATATGGTCACACATGTCTTACCAGATAATTTACAGGCATGGAAAATTAAGAAAAATATTGTAAGTAATAACTTATATGGTGTAGATTTGAATAACGAAAGCGTAGAAATTACAAAACTTGGATTGTGGCTAAAAACAGCATCTAAAAAAGATAGTCTTGCAATTTTGGAAAGCAATATTAAAACAGGTAATTCACTAATTGACGACAAAAAAGTTGCCGGGAATAAAGCTTATGTCTGGAAAAAAGAATTTAATACGATATTAAAGAACGGCGGTTTTGATATAATTATTGGAAATCCACCTTATATTAGACCTCATAATATTGAAGATAAAGACAAGGTCTTTTTGTGGAACAATTATGAAGTTGCTTCTCAAAAAACTGATATTTATTCTTTTTTCTTTGAAAAAGGTATAAAATTATTAAAAGAAGACGGAATTTTATCATATATAACACCGAAAACATGGTTTAGTACATACTCTTTTAAAAAACTCCGAAAATTTATCCTCGAAAATTGCAAATTTCAATTAATCGGTATTTTACCAAAAAAGGTATTTGAAGACGCTGTTGTTGAAACTATAATAGTAAAACTAAAACGAGATAATAAAAATTCAAATAACTATGTAAAAGTTATTGATATTGAAAATAACAACTTAATAAAAACTATTCCACAACAACAATTTTTAGACCATCATACGCATAATATAACAACCGAAGACAATAAAAATCTATGGCAAAATACTGTTAAACTTGGAGATGTTGCAAAAATTATAGTCGGTATAGCTACTGGTGATGATAAAAAATATTGCAAATTCGAGAAAAATACAAACCTTGATAAACCTGCAATTAGGGGAGCAAATTTGAATAGGTATTATATTGATTATCAGAATGAATATATTTGGTACAACAGAGAACAAATGATTGCTGACGGTATGGAAAAGCCAAAAACTACGCTAAAAGCAGCAGGCGGTCAAGCAAGTCCCAAAAAACCGAAGGATTTTGAAATGTCGGAGAAGATTTTAATGCGAAGAGTTGCAAAAAGGATAAGAGCAGCTATTGACACAAATCAATATTATGCCCATTCCTCATTATTAATAATTAGTTCACAAAATAAAGATTATTCACTCAAATACATTCTGGCAATTTTAAATTCTGATTTAATAGATTATTGGTTAAAAGCAAATACTTCAAATATTTCATTGAACGTGAGTATTATTAAGAATATCCCGATAATGCCAATAAATGAAGAAATAACAAAATGGTTTGATGAAAAAATAAACAAAATAAATTTATTAACAAAAGAATTACATAAAGCTAAAAAATCATTTACAGAAATTTTAAAATCTCAACTAAAAATAGGAAAAATAAATAAAAAACTTGATAACTGGTATTCTCTTAATTGGGATAATTTCAATGAAGAACTAAAAAAATTAAGAGTTAAATTATCTCTAAAACAAGCAAAAGAATGGAATGACTTTTTTTCAGCAGAACTTGATAATGTTAAACCAATTATTGCTAAAATAAATCAAATAAACAGAAATATAAATAATGAACTTTTTAAAATTTATAACATATCAAAAAAAGACATTATATCGTGAATATTAATAAACATAATCGAGTAGGCGGTCGGCTACCGCAAAGTAGCCGATGCACCTCTCACA
>JAOZQN010000100.1 GCA_029932195.1 Bacteroidales bacterium
AGATAACACACTGTATGATTGCTTATTACCTATTTCCGTCCAGAGACTAATTAAGGAAATTTAAGAAAAAATAAAATGTTTTTTTTATTAAAATTAAAATTGTGCACGGTTTTTGTCAATAGGTAAGTAAAATAATAAAATGATGAAAAATTTAGAAAATTTACAGGTTCATGCAAACATTGATACTCCAAGAATAGAGTTGGATGCAAGCACAGGTTATATGTCAATTGAAGGAAAATCCTTTCCTCCAGACGTATCTACTTTTTACAAAACCACTTTAGACTGGATTAGTCTCTATATGGTAAATCCAGCAGAAAAGACAGTTGTTAATTTAAAATTAGATTATTTTAATACAGCCTCGTCAAAAATAATACTTGATATTCTTTATAAATTTGAGGAAATATATAAAAACGGAGCTAATGTTGTTGTGAAATGGCACTACCCAGAAGACGATGAGGATATGGAAGAAACTGGAGTTGAATATGCTGAAATAGTAAATGTGCCCTTCGAACAGGTAGGTTACACATTTATTTTTGATTAAAATCTAAAATGAAAATAATTGATTGCTATTAGTTTTTGGCTATTAACTAAAAGCTAATAGCCAAAGGCTAATAACAAAATATAAATTTCGATTGAGTGTGTAACATATCAGGGGCTATTGGCTTAGTTTTTTTGTCGCTTTGCGAAGCCAAAAGGCAACAACCAACCCCCAATATGTTACACACTCATTTTATTGAGAAATCCCAAATCGTTTTACTTTGTTAGTATAAAAACCAAAACTTTGAGTATTTAACGAAACAGCTTTAAGTCTCCCCAGTTTATCAAATTGCCCATCTAAATTTATATCATTTTCGGTGAGAGAATTGTAATTATTTACGGTAACTTGTGCAATACTCCAGGCATTTATCTTCTCTATTTCTTTTTTCTTATCAAAAACCATTTTTTGTGCCTCTAATAAAATCATATTATCTTTACTATCAAAATATTGTAAATCTTTTGTTTTTGTAATTTCAATTTTATTTGTCTGATTTAATTTAGGAAGACTGACAACAATTTTATCTACTTCTGTGTCCAAAACCATCAAAGTATCTAACTGATTATCATTACTATTAGAATTTTCAGCAATTTGATAATTTTCAGAAACAACAAACTGCTGATTGTTATTTGCTATTTGCGAATCGTGAGTAATAATATTCTTTTCAAAAACTGTTTTATTGTTTTCAAACTGCTCTCTGGTTTGCGAAAAAGATTTTGTTTCTAAATAAGTATTACGATTATTTAATCCTACAACAGACAAAATAATAATCAAAGAAGCTGCGACAGAACTAGCAAGATAAACAAAACTTGGTCGTAAGAAAACTTGTTTCTTTTTCAAACTTTCCTTGTCTTCATATTTTATATCTAAATCTGGAAATAACTTAGTATTTTTAAAACTATTATAAACTGCTATTTTTTCTGGGTCTCCTGTAAATATCTCTTCTAAATCGTCTTTTTGTTTGTTTGTTATATCTTTTTCAATATCAGCAATACACAATTCTTCTAAATAATTTCCATCAAATTTTTCAGAAAAATCTGATTTTTTCAATAAATATTTATCTTCAAAAACAATATTTTCTTTTGGTAAAATAACATTATCAAATCCCATTATTTCTTGCTTTATATCAGAGTTTTGAGAAAGGAATTCCTCAAAAAGAAATGTATCTTTTTCAGATAAATTTCTCTCGATATAGTCAAGAATAAACTCTTCGTAGTTATGTTTTGTGAAGTTCATAAAGTTTGAAAGTTATCAAGTTATCAAGTTGAAAGTTGTGGCTACCCGCGTAAGGTTAGACAGCTCTGGTTATCAAGGCAACACGTTACTAAGTCCCTACGGGACGTTAGTAAGTGTTGAGTAAAAAATTGTCCAACTTTACGTTGGTCGCCAAAGTTGTCAAGTTGAAAGTTGTCAAATTGAAAGTTGTTAGTTGATAAATTGTCAATCCCTAAATAAGGTTGTCCTATTTAGTAATTATTGAAAAAGGCAACGTTTTTAGAACTTGACAACTTTTAACTTTAAAACTTTTAACTATATTACCATTTCCATTTTTCCTATAAATTGCTGTAAAAATTTTCGTCCTCTGTAAATATATACTTTTACTTGCGATTCTGTAAGTCCTGTTATTTCAGCAATTTCTAAGTAAGAATACCCCTCATAGTCTCGCAAAAGAATTACAGATTTTTGAACATCTGGCAGTTTATCTATTGCCATATTTAATATTTCGTGCAAGTCGGAATATTGTTCGTTGTGCGAATGTTTGTCCATTTTTTGCTCATCTATATCTGTAAATCGCTTGTTTCTTCGCACAAAATCAATAAAACTATGATATGCAGTAGTAAAAATATATGATTTTACCTTCTCTGGATTAACTTTGTTTTTGTTTATCCATAGTTTTTCGTAAGTTTCTTGCACTAAATCTCTTGCAGTGTCTTCGTCTTTTGTTTTTTTCAAAAGAAAGCGATACACCGCATCAGAAAAATCGGAAACTGCATTATTATAATCCTCTCTATTCACAAAGTTTTGAAGTTTTGAAGTTTTGAAAAATGAAAATTAAATTAACTTTTGTCTGATAATAAAATATCGTATTACGACATTTTTAATTCCTTATATTTCATTTTTCATTTATAAGACGTGCAAGTAATAAAAAAGTTACAATCTTTTTTTATTTTATTTTAATATGAAAAAAATAATTATCTAACCTACTGTAATTTAAAAGATTAAAAAATAATTTTGTTTATTAAATTTATTATATCTATTTTTATATTTGGTTTATAAATTTTAATATAATAAAAAATGCCAAATAAAAGTAAAATATACATGCAAAAAGCTATTGATTTATCAATAGAAAGTGTAAAAAATGGAGGTGGTCCTTTTGGAGCAGTAATAGTTAAAAACGGAGAAGTAATTGCACAAGCCTCTAACAGCGTAACACAAACCAACGACCCAACCGCACATGCAGAAGTAAACGCCATAAGAAAAGCTACCGCAAAATTAAAAAATTTTAACCTTGCCGACTGCGAAATATATAGCTCTTGCGAACCATGTCCAATGTGCTTAGGTGCAATATATTGGGCGGGAATTGGAAAACTTTATTTTGCCAACAATAAAACAGACGCAAAAGATATTGGCTTCGACGACTCCTTTATTTATGAAGAAATTGCTACACCCTACGCACAACGAAAAGTTGTTACCGAACAAATGATGCGTCCCGAAGCAATAAAAGCATTTCAGATGTGGAACGAAAAAGAAGACAAAATAGAATATTAATAAGTAGTAATAAAGTGGAAAGCTTAAAGTTATAAAGTAAATTATAAAAAAATAAAAGACAAATTATAAAAAATAAAATTGAATTGTTCTTTTTTTAATAATTCACTTAATATCAATAAATTAAATCTAAAATTTATAACTTTCTACTTTAAACTTTAAACTATAAACTTTCTACTTTAAACTTTAGAACTAATATAAAAAGGTAAAATATTTTATTTTCTAATAAAAAGAATTACTTTTGCACAATTTTTAAACAATAAAATGAGTCGGTTGAAAAAATATTTATTACATTTTAGAGGAGTTCCAGAAGGCAGGTATGATTACAAATATATTGTAAAAGACAGCTTTTTTGAGAATTTTCCTGAATCGGTAATAAAAAAATGCGAGGTAAATGTAGGTGTAACAATGGCTATAAGGTCAAGATTTATTGAACTAAAATTTAATTTAATAGGAATAATTAATCTTGATTGTGATGTATGTTTAGATGATTTTGACTTGCCAATAGAATATAACACTAATTTAAAAGTTAGTTTTAGTAAAGAAGGTTCTGATATTACAAATGTTTACGATCATATTATACTTGCAGATACAGAAAATGATATTCAACTTGCACAACATATATACGAATATATTCATCTGTGTATTCCTTCAAAAGTGGTTCATGGTTTGGACAAAGATGGCATAAGGGAATGCAATCCCAATATGCTTGCGAAATTAGAAGAACTTAGACCTACTATTGATGAAGAAGAAATAGATCACAGATGGGATAAACTAAAAAATTTAAAATTTTAAAAACCAGGTTTACAATGGACTGTTCACAGTAGGCAATCTACAATTTCCTGTAAAACAATTTTAATTTTTCATTCTAATAACTTAATTTAGGCGAAAGCCGAGTAAAAACATAACGCCGTAAATGACAATCACAAACTAGCTTACGCCCTGAAATTCAATTGCTTATAAAAAACCTTGTTAAAAAAACAAAGTTTTACAACATAATAGTATAACACTTAAAATTATAACTCACTTAATAACTAACAAAAATGGCACACCCAAAAAGGAAAACATCAAAACAAAGAAGAGACAAAAGAAGAACTCACTACAAAGCAACACTTCCTACATTAGCAAAATGCACAAACTGTGGCACATCACACGAATATCATAAACTATGTCCAGAATGTGGATTTTATAGAGGAAAATTAGCAATAAACAAAGAAACTGAGTAGTATTGTTAAATACTGTTAGAACTGTTGGATTGTTTTATTGTTAAATTGTTTTATTGTTAGATTACTAAATTGTTCTATTTTTGATCATTTTTAATAATCTAATCATGTAATAATTCAGCAATATAACAATTTTAGCAATAAAACAATATAACAATAAAACAATTTAACAATAAATTTATCAAATATGTCAAAAATACGCGCAGCTATTACGGGAGTAGGAGGTTATGTTCCCGATTATATTCTTACCAACGAAGAACTCTCGACAATGGTAGATACTACCGATGAGTGGATTATGTCGAGAATAGGCATAAAAGAACGACGCATTTTAAAGGAAGAAGGAAAAGGCACATCGGATTTAGCAGTAAGAGCAATAGAAAATCTATTAGAAAAAACTGGCACAAAAGCAGAAGAAATAGATTTATTAATTTGTGCTACAATTACTCCCGACTATCAATTTCCTGCTACAGCAAATATTATTACAGATAAATTAGGAATGAAAAACGCATTTAGTTTTGACCTAAATGTTGCTTGCTCAGGATTTATATTTGCACTAAGCACTGCCTCAAAATACATAGAAACTGGTTCTAACAAAAAAGTTATAGTTGTTGGAGCAGAAAAAATGTCTTCTATAATTGATTATACAGACAGAAATACTTGTGCCATATTTGGCGACGGAGCTGGAGCCGTATTACTCGAACCAACCACCGAAGAACTTGGTATAATGGACAGCATACTTGAAAACGACGGTGCAGGACGCAAACACTTACATAAAAAAGCAGGTGGCTCCTTAAAACCAGCATCTCACGAAAATATTGACGCAAGAGAACATTTTGTTTATCAAGAAGGACAACCTGTATTTAAGTTTGCCGTAACAAAAATGGCAGACGTATCTGTAGAAATTATGGAAAAAAATAATCTTACTGCAGATGATATTTCTTGGCTTGTTCCACATCAGGCAAACTTGCGTATAATAAATGCAACAGCCAACAGAATGGGACTAAAAGATAAAAGCAAAGTTATGATAAATATTCAAAAATATGGTAACACAACTGCAGCAACAATCCCATTATGCTTATTAGACTACGAAAAACAAATAAAAAAAGGCGATACTTTAATTCTAGCTGCTTTTGGAGCAGGTTTTTCTTGGGGTAGCATATATTTAAAATGGGCTTATTAAGTTATTGAGTTGTCGTGTTGTTGAGTTGTTGAGTTATCGTGTTGTTAACGTTATCAAGTAAAAAGTTTTGATTCAACAACACGATAACTCACAACACAATAACTCAACAACACGATAACTCACAACACGATAACTTTAAAACTTGATAACTTAACAACACGATAATTTTTAACTCAACAACACTATGGCAAACTTAAAAGAAATACAAAGGTTTATTAAAGAAATGTCTAAAACAGACCTTTATAAAATAGAAATAAAAACAAAAGAATTGGAATTATTTGTTCAATTAAAACCAGATGCCGTAGAGCAAAATCAGCCAACATACGTCCAACAAAGTCCGCAAATAGTTCAAGCAGCTCCTGCACAAACAATTAGCACTCCTGCAAATACCGATAACACTAAAGAAACAACATCAGAAAAACAAACATTCATAAAATCACCAATAGTTGGAACTTTTTATGCAAAACCATCTCCCGACAAACCTAATTTTGTAAGTATAGGAGATGATATAACTGTTGGACAAACAGTTTGCATAGTTGAAGCAATGAAATTATTTAATGAAATAGAATCAGAAGTTAGCGGAAAAATAGCTAAAATTCTGGTAGAAGACGGAACTCCAGTAGAATTTGATCAACCACTATTTTTATTAAAATAATTTTTTTGACTATTGGCTTTAAGCTATTAGTTTTTGGCAATTAGCTGTTGGCTACGCAAAGCGTGCTAAAAAGCTCTCCCAAAAGATAATAACCAAAAGCCAAAAGCCAAAAGCTAAAAGCCAAAAAATATGTTTAAAAAAATATTAATAGCAAATAGAGGAGAAATAGCTCTACGAATAATAAGAACATGCAAAGAAATGGGAGTAAAAACAGTTGCAGTTTATTCTACGGCTGATAAAAGCTCACTACACGTCCGTTTTGCAGACGAGGCAGTATGTATAGGACCTGCACCAAGCAGCCAGTCTTATCTAAATATGCACCAGATTATTGCAGCAGCAGAAATAACCAATGCCGATGCAATACACCCAGGATATGGTTTTCTTGCCGAAAATTCTCAATTTGCCAGTATTTGTAGAGAACACAAAATGAAATTTATTGGTGCAGCTCCCGAAATGATTGATAAAATGGGAGATAAAGCTTCTGCCAGAAAAACGATGCAAGAAGCAGGCGTGCCAATTATTCCTGGTTCAAAAGATATTATTCCTACATCAAAAGAAGGATTAAAATTTGCCAAAGAAATAGGATTTCCAGTGATGGTAAAAGCTACTGCTGGCGGTGGTGGCAAAGGAATGAGACTTGTTTGGGAGGAAGAAAATTTTATTGACTTATGGGATGCTGCACAACAAGAATCATCAGCAGCATTTGGAAATGGTGATTTATATATAGAAAAATTTATAGAAAATCCGAGACATATAGAAATACAAATTGCTGGGGACAAAAACGGTAACGCTTGTCATTTGTCAGAAAGAGATTGCTCTATACAGCGTCGTCATCAAAAATTGGTGGAAGAAACTCCATCTCCATTTATGACCGATGAACTGCGAGAAAAAATGGGAAAAGCAGCTGTAAAAGCCGCAGAATCAATAAAATACGAAGGTGTTGGAACAGTAGAATTTCTTGTAGATAAACATAGAAATTTCTTTTTTATGGAAATGAACACAAGAATACAAGTAGAACACCCTATTACTGAAGAGGTTATAAACTTTGACCTTGTAAAAGAACAAATAAAATTGGCAGCAGGCATATCTATTACAGGTAAAAATTACTTACCAAAACTTCATGCCATAGAATGTAGAATAAATGCCGAAGACCCCGAAAATAATTTTAGACCATCACCAGGAAAAATAACAACATGGCATACTCCAGGAGGTCAGGGGGTGCGTGTGGACACACATGTATATGCTAATTACACTATTCCTCCAACCTACGACTCAATGATAGCAAAATTAATTACAGTTGCTCAAACAAGAGAAGAGGCTATAAAAAAGATGTCAAGAGCATTAGATGAGTTTATTATAGAAGGAATAAAAACAACAATTCCTTTTCATCAAAAATTAATGAAACACGAAAAATTTATTAGTGGAGATTATACAACAAATTTTTTAGAAGAATACACAATTTAGTTAAAAGTTATTAAGTATAAAGTTAAAAGTTGAATTAATTTTAATAATATTTCTTATTTTTAAAAACAAAAAAAACTTTTAACTTTACACTTTACAACTTTACAAACTCTTAATTAGCTAAACAAAAAAATTATGTTTTCAAAAAATAAATCAAACAACAACATGCCTAAAAATAAAGAAAATATCGGAGGTTCTACTAACACTATTGGAAACGGAACAGAAATAGAAGGAAATATAAAAACTTCTGGTGACATAAGAATGGACGGTAAACTTATCGGTAATATAAACATTAAAGGACGACTTGTTGTAGGTCCTACGGGAGTAATAGAAGGTGATATTCTTTGTAGAAATGCAGAAATACACGGAACAGTTAAGGGAAAAATAACTATTTCTGAAGTTATTGCTCTTAAAGAAAATGCAAAAATTACTGGTGAAATTATTACCAATAAAATCTCTATTGAGCCAGGTGCTGTATTTACAGGAACTTGCACAATGGACGGTAGCAGTAATAATGCCGTTGGAGCAAACGTAAAATAATGTCTAAAAAAACAGACAAAAAAAAAGAAAGACTGAGAAATACAGGAAAATACCTTGGTCTTTCTTCTCAAATGCTAATTATTCTTTTTATTGGCGTTTTTGGTGGTATCAAATTGGACGAATTTGTAAAATGGGAATTCCCTGTTTTTACAGTTGTGTTGTCGCTATTATCGTTAATATTAGCTATCTATTATGCTATCAAAGATTTTTTATAAACTTAGGAATTGTCTAAAATGCAATCAAACCTTAAAAAATTCATTTTTAAAATACTTATAGTTGTTGCTATTATTGCTCTAATCACAATTGCATTAGCTATCTTTTTTAAAGAACTCTATCTATCAATATTTCCATTTGTTGTTCTATTTTTTGGAATTGTATCTATAGTTGTGCATTCAGTTTTACTAAAATCTTCTGAGAGAAAAGCTAATTATTTTATAAATAATTTTATGATTTCTACAATTTCAAAAATGTTTATATATCTTGGATTTGCGGGAATATATCTATTTTTTGATAAAGAAAATCAGCCTCTTTTTATCATATTTTTTATGATAAATTATTTTATTTTTAGCACATTTGAAATAAAAACATTACTAAATGACCTAAGGGAAAAGAAATAAAAAAAATCCACTTTTAAAAAGTGGATTTTTTTTATTTCAAAGAACTCCTGTAAATTATAATTTAAATAATGCAGAGATTTGTTTTTTTAGGAATCCCCTTTAAATTCTACTCAGGAAACAATGAGATTGGAGAAAATTGTGAGACATCAAAAAGTCCTTTGTCTCCTATTTTTATTTCAGGAATAACAAGCAACGCCATAAAAGCAAGTGTCATAAATGGCGAATTAAATTTTGTGCCAAGTTTTTTAGCTTTCTTATTTAGGTCTTTATATTTTTCGGCAACAATCTCTCCTGGCTCATCAGTCATTATACCTGCAATATTTAGTTTCAAAATATCTATTTTTTCATTTTCAGAAACCACAATACCACCTTTAGAATCACACAGAGCATTTATTGCCTGCACTATTTCCTTATCCGATGTTCCTATGGCTATAATATTATGACTATCATGAGCTATAGTTGAAGAAATAGCCCCTTTCTTAAGATTAAATCCACGAATAAATCCAACCATTGGTTTTGATTTTTTAGAATATCGGTTCAAAACAACTATTTTTAAAATATCTTTTTTTGTATTTGAAACAATATTTCCATCAATAATTTTAGCATTAAGCTCAACTTTTTTCGTGGTAAGTTCTCCATCATAAGCCTCAATAACATTTATTTTATTTGCTTCTGCTTTAACAATTATATCTTTTTCTGTTATTTTTGTGCAATTAAATTTATTAATTTTTATCGTATTTTTAGCTTCAATAAAAACATTTTTACCATCATAAACTAATTCTCCACTAATATAAGTTTTTTTTATTTTCAAATATTTTAAATCTTCTACAACAATAAAATCAGCAGAATCACCTTTTTGCAACAAACCAACATCTAAATTATAGTGTTTTATAGGATTATAAGTTGCTGTTCTCAAAATATTAAAGAAATTTACATCATAATTAAGCCCTCTTTTAATCAATAAATTGATATGCCCTTTTGCTAAATCATCTGGGTGTAAATCGTCGGAGCAAAGCATTACATCGTCTGGGTGTAAATCTATTAGCCTGTAAAGTGCCGTAAAATTTTTAGCTGCACTACCTTCTCTTATTTGCAATTTTATTCCAAGTTTTATTTTATCTGTTGCTTCTTTTAAAGTGGAAGATTCGTGATCGGTGGTAATATTTGCACTTGCATATTTTTTTAAATCCTCGCCTTGTAACATCGGTGCATGACCATCAATTGGCTTTCCGAGTTTATTAGCATAATTTATTTTATCCCAAATATCAATATCGCCAAAAATTACTCCAGGAAAATTCATCATTTCTGCAAGGAAATAAATATCTTTATTATCAAGTATTTTTTTTACTTTTTCGCTGTCTAAAACAGCACCCGAACTCTCAAAAAAAGTAGCAGGCACACAAGAGGGGCAACCAAAAAAAAACTTAAATGGTGTTTTTTTGCCGTCATTTATCATAAAATCTATACCTTTTTCACCCAACACATTTGCAATTTCATGCGGGTCGGAAACAGTTGCAACCGTGCCATGCCGAACTGCAAGTTTTGCAAATTCACTCGGAATAAGCATAGAGCTTTCTATATGAACATGGGCATCTACAAATCCGGGTAAAATATATTCTTTATACTCCTCATCACTTTTTTCTATGGAAATAATTTTACCATCTTCTACTGTTAATATTCCATTAAAAATAGTTTCCGAAATCACATCTACTATTTTTCCTTTGATATATTCCATTATTTATCAGTATTTTAAATTGATTGTTCCACGTGGAACAATTTAGGTTTAATTAATTAAATTTATACCTTCGTTTTTGCAAGGTCTTATAAAATGCTTATCAAGTGAAACAAGATTTGGAATTTTATATATTATGCAAGTAGCAAGAATAAAAGCATCGTGCATTTTTAAATTGTATTTTTTAACACAATCAAATGTTTTTATACAAACATTTTTATCAATGGGCAAAATATCAAATATAAAAAGTTTTTTTTTAATATCTAAAATATCAACATTTCCATATTTTTGCATTATAATATGCTACTTCATCTACAATTATTGGATTTATTACAATTTCTATATCTTGTTCGCTTAGTTTTTGCCATAAATTGACAGCTTCCACATTATTTTTGCTATACTCAATAAACATACAGCTATCAAAACAATATTTATTTGATCTCATAATAAAATTTAATTGTAAAATTCGTCTTCATTAATAATTAAATCTGAGGGTAATTTATGTTTCCAGTCTTCAAAAATACTCAACAAATTATATTTATTTTTTTGCAAATGATTAAAATTATTTGTTTTTTTTAAAATATCTAAACTTATTTCTGTTTCAAAAAAACTTTTTAACTTAATCTTATCATCTTCTTCCAATGTAGAATACAAAAAATACAAACCAAGTTCTTGTTTCTTTTCTTTGGTAAGGTATCCTTCCTGTGTTATTGTTTCGGTAAATTTCATATTATTTTTATTTAAAATTTAAGCTTTTTATTTTATATCTTTTTAACTATAAACAAATTAAGTCCATTGTTCCACGTGGAACAATTTAGCCTATCTACCAAGAAAGACTAATAGAACATTAATATCTGAAGGAGAAACTCCTGGTATTCTTGATGCTTCTGCAATATTTTTTGGTCGTATATTTTCCAATTTTTGTCTTGATTCGTTTGATAACGATTTAAAAATAGAATAATCTACCATTTCAGGTATTTTTACATATTTTAATCGCTCCGATTTTTCAGCATTTAGCTTTTCTCTTTCTATATAATTCTGATATTTTATTTTGATTTCTACAGAGTCTAAAATTTCATTTCTCGATATTTTTATATCTTTAATAAAATCGGCAAACTTATCTGAAGCTGATAATAAATCCTGTAAAGTAACTTGTGGACGCATCAAAAGTTTAGAAAATCTTGTTTTTTGATTTATAAGATTAGTCCCTTTTTCTGTTAAAATAGGATTTATTTCGTCTGGTGTAATACTTGTTTGCTCCAGAAACTTAATAATATTATCAATTTCCTTATTTTTTGAGATAAAATAATCATACATTTTTTCAGAAATAAGTCCTAATTCGTGTGCTTTTGGAGTAAGTCGAGTATCCGCATTATCCTGACGCAGTAAAATCCTGAACTCTGCACGTGAAGTAAACATTCTATAAGGCTCATCTACTCCTTTTAAAACGAGGTCGTCAATTAAAACACCAATATATGCCTCATCTCTTTGCAAAATAAATTCCTTCTTATTATTCAATTTCAAATGAGCATTAATTCCTGCCATAAAACCTTGTGCAGCAGCCTCCTCATAACCAGTAGTTCCGTTTACCTGCCCTGCAAAGTATAAGTTTGAAATAATTTTAGACTCCAATGTATGATACAACTGCGTAGGCGGGAAAAAATCATATTCAATGGCGTAAGCTGGTTTAAAAATATTTGCATTTTCAAATCCTGGTATTTTTCGCATTGCTTTCATTTGCACATCAAGAGGCAAAGAGGAAGAGAAACCATTCAAATAATATTCAATTGTATCAGTTCCTTCTGGTTCTAAAAACAACAAATGTCTGTTTCTATCCGAAAAAGTTACTAATTTATCTTCAATACTTGGGCAATAACGAGGTCCAATTCCTTCAATAATTCCATTAAAAAGTGGGGAAAAATCAAAACCTGTTCTCAAAATATCGTGAACTTCTTTATTCGTGTAAACCATATAACAACTACGAGAATCCAATTCCATTTTAGATTCTGGCGAAAAAGAGAATTTTCCAGTAATTTCATCGCCTTTTTGCTCAGTCATTTTAGAAAAATCAAGGGTTCTGCCATCAATACGAGCAGGGGTTCCTGTTTTCATTTTGCTTGTTTTTACACCAAGCGAAGCAATTTGTTCGGTAAGACCAAAAGAAGCACTATCCCCTACCCTACCACCAGAGAGCTGATTTTGTCCAACGTGCATTAATCCATTAAGGAAAGTGCCTGCTGTAATTATGATTTTCTTTGCAAAAAAATTAACATTCCACGCTGTTTTAACACCTTTAAGAATATTATTTTCAAAAATAAGTTCTGTAACTGTGTCTTGCCAAAAGCTAAGATTATCTATTTTTTCCAAAACATTTCGCCATTCTATAGAAAATTTAACTCTATCCGATTGTGCTCTCGGACTCCACATTGCAGGTCCTTTGGACTTATTTAACATTCGGAACTGTATCATTGTTTTGTCAGTAACAATTGCAGAATATCCTCCAAGAGCGTCAATTTCTCTCACAATTTGACCTTTTGCAATTCCTCCCATTGCAGGATTGCACGACATATTTGCGAATTTTGTCATATCCATTGTTATCAACAAAACTTCTGAACCGAGATTTGCGGCTACTGCGGCAGCTTCACAACCAGCATGTCCTCCTCCTATAACTATAATATCATATTTTGTTTTCACTAAATTTTATTTTTTATCGCTGTTTACAAGCTCATATAAAAGCATTTAAGTTGATTGTTCCACGTGGAACAATTTAGATACTTATCAAAATATAGCATCATCAAAAAAATGATTAAACCCTTTTGCTTGTAAACCTCTTTTTAATTTTATATCTTTTGTCCACAATTCCGCATCAAAATCTAATGAAAGAGCTACAAATAATGTGTCTTTCTCATCAATATCTAAGCATAATTTATTTGCATGAATTAAATTGCCGAGAGAAATAAACTCTTCGTTTACGAAATTTATATTTTGTAACGTTTTTTCTAATAATTCATATATTTCACTCTCATCTGCTTTTGATGCTTTTAAAATACGTTCTTTATGCTTAAAAATTTCGGCAATTAAATAATTAGGACAATAAAAATTAATATCACTCCTATCCAAAATCCTTCTGTATTTTGAAAATTTAGAACGTAAAGCCTTAAAAATAATATTTGTATCTACTATTACTTGCTTCTTCATAATTGATGTTTTAATAATCTTGTTTTATTTTTATCCCACCATGTAGTTTTTATTTCTTCTGCAAGAGACTCTATACTATCGTCAAAATCTACTTTTTTAGCAAGATATTCTAATCTAATATGACTCATCAAGCCTATTAAAAAATCTTGTTCAATATAATTTTTATCAATACTAATAAGAAATTTACTATCTGTAGTTTCTAATGTTAAAGCATGTTCCATAATTTTTTATGTTAAAATTTATTTTTTATTGCAATTTACTACCTAATATAAAAGCATTTAAGTTGATTGTTCCACGTGGAACAATTTACAAAATTACATTAAAAATACCCATTTATCAAATTATAATTTTATTTTTTGAGTAACTTAATTTCATAAGCAGTATTTTTAATTTCATAAATAAATGGGTCTCCTTTTTTAAAATAACTGGTATTAAAATGATGCACTTCAATATCTGGATAATAAATATTAATTTTTGAGGTTAATTTATTATTCATTAAAAAGTTAAACGTAAATTGACTTGATATTAAAGCAATATCTATATCAGAGAATTCATGTTGTTCATTTTTAGCATACGAACCAAATAGTAATGCTTTTTCAATATTTACACCCGTTTTTATACAATCTGCTACAAACTCTTCTGCTGTTTTTATTGCAATTTTCCTTGAATACATATTATCATTTCTTTAGTTTTGTTTAAATACTCTACACAAACTTCTTTTGTTATTGTTGTCTCTAAACTTTCCACATAATCAGGATATCTACCTCTTATTTGAAAAGTATGGTTCATAACGATTATTTACGCATCAAATATATTTTTAATATTTTTCAATAAAGT
>JAOZQN010000633.1 GCA_029932195.1 Bacteroidales bacterium
AATTTAATGTAATAGTATCACCCTCTATTTTATATTTCCCAGATGTTTGTTTGTGATTACGCTCAGACATTATGTGATAATCAAAAGTAAAGTCAGAGTTAAATTCAACAATTGTAAACCGATAGTAAAATTGTTGTGTAAAAACTCCAAATAGACTAATGTCTGCATTAGTTTGTGCATTTATCTCCAAGAAAGAAGTTAGAATAAGTATAATTATCAATTTTATCTTAAAACTCATTTAGTTATATTTTTTTATGCTTTTTTATTTAGTTTAATTTTTTTTGATAAAATCAGTTTTTTAATATTTCATTAAATAGAGCTAAATAATCAGTATCAATAAGTTTCTTATTATTAATATTTTTAAGTTTTAATTCATCTTCTGAATGTATAACAAGAAGTTTTTCTATTGTTAAGCTACTTTTATTTTCTTTTAAATGATTATTTATTTCATAAAGAACTTCTTTTTTTGCGTTAAATTCTTTATGTTTTTCTTCAGGTTTAGAAAAATATGGAATACGAGATAACACAAGGTTAATTTTAGGTATCCCTTCATTGAAACTATTGTCTGGCGAAGATAATGTATTTATAATTAGTTTAATACCTTCAATATTTTCATCATTTTTGGTTAATAGCAAAACAAGCTCATCTGCCAAAATAGATAATGTAACTCCTGAAATATCTGTAATTCCAGTTCTGGAATCTATAAGTAAAAAATCGGGCTTAAGTTCTTTTTCTATCTTTTGTTTTAAGTCAATAAAAAAAGCAACTCCCTGACTGTCTTTTTCATAAAACAATTTCCCCCAATTAATAAGAGCTAATTTTTTCCAATAACTACGTGAAGTTATATTTCCAGCAGCAATTAAATCAATATCATAAGTATTTTTACTATTATATTTTACCTGTGTTGTATAATCTTTTATTGATTCTGGCAGATTATTATTATAAGAAAAATCATATATATAATCTACAATTCCGTTTTTTATATCTTTTTTAATATTAGCTCCAATTTTTTGGTGCAGTCCAGGTGCTTCTAAATCAAAATCAATTATACATACTTTTTTGCCAAACTCTGCAAGTCGTTTGGCAATATTTGCAAGAGCCAAAGTTCTCCCAACACCACCTTTGTATGAGTAAAAAGTTATAGTTTTCATAATTCTTAATTAATTTGCATAAACATTTAATGACAGCCCTGTATTTATAATTCTGTTTTGAAAATAAGTTATACGATTATTTGTAGTTTGATTAAAGTTAAATAAAATTTTCTTACTTGTTATTTTGGGTCTGTTTTTTTTTGTCGATTTTATTAATTCGTATTCTACATTTAAAACTTCTTGGTCTAACGAAAAAAATGTAGAAAATTCTCTAATAACATCTTTGGACATTGCTCTTCTTTTATTAAGAATAGCAGAAATAATACCTTTACTTCTAATATGGTATAAATCTTTTTGTTTCAATCCCTTGTATTCCATTGCGAGTTTTATTATTTCAATAGGACTGCCTTGTTCAATTGGAAAATGTTTTGAATCATACTCTTTAATTAAATTAGCTATAAACTCAAACTCTTCAATTAGTTCAGGTTTGTCTTCAAAATCTTCTCTATCACCAAGTTTTTCGATGTAAAGAGTTGCTGATTTATATTCTTTTTCTGTTTTTATTTCTGTAAATTTCATTTTATTTATTTTTAAACATATCTATTGTATGTTGTAAGCCTGAATTATTTATTTTGTCATACTCTGCATGAGAACCTATCCATTTTACATACAGATTTGTTTTTTTGATTTTTTTAATAAATTGATATTTAAAAATTACTCTTATATGGTTTCCTCCTACATCAATACAAACACGCTGATTTTTTAATATGTCTGTTGCTTTTGCACCAAAAGTATCTACAATATCTTGTGGTTTTTCCCAACTACTACCTTCAATAAGCGAAACCCAAGTTTTTATACGTTCTTTAAATTTTGGGTGCTTTTTTCCATAATCAAATATATTTTTAGTAGCTACAATTCTAATCATTTTTCATTTTATTATACAAAGATATTAAAAAAAGTTTTCAATATGCAAACTTTTATGTAATTATTTCTTATTTGTTTTTTTATAGATTATTTGATAATTAATTTCTCTCTAATTATTTTATCTTTTGTTTTTAATTCAAGAATATAAACACCCGAAAATAAGCTATTTATATTTATTTCATTAGAATATATATTTCCACTCAAAACTTTTTGCCCCGAAATATTGTAGATGTTATATTCTAAAACTTCTTCATCTGATTTAATTTGTAGATTTTGCCCATTTTTGATAGGATTTGGATATATGAAAACATTTTGAGTTTCAATTTTATTAATGTTTGTTGCCCAATATTCAAAATGACTATCTGAATATACAGTTCCAATTGTGTCTCCATTATGAACCTTTCCCATAAAAAAATCTCCATTAGCCATTTCAAAATAATACATATCGTAATAAAGCCCCAAACCTTCTGTATATTTATAAACAACCATATCTGGCACATAATAATTACGCTCAAATAAATCTGCATGAATATTTGAGTAATGATAAAAAAGGTGTGTATAATAATCAAAAGTGCCACATTGTTTTGAATATATATTACCTTCTTTTGTTGTTTTTATTTTGTCCAATAATGGCTCTTCTACATATTGAAGTTCTGTATATTCTACAATATCTATAAATTCGTGATTTGTTTTATTTGTAAAATGATTAACTGAATCTATAAATATTATTGTATCTTCAAAAGTGTAAGCTATTGTGTCATAATGAACATTTGGCCAGCCCCAATCTTCAATATCAATATCTTTTGTCCAACCACTAATTTCATATGTGATTGTGTCATTTCTTATTTCTTTTGACAAAATTTCATATTTCTTTATACGAAAAAAACCATAGTATCCATCACCCCACGATGCACTGTAAGTTTGTCTTTGAAAAACATCTCCAACATCGTAGTTGTAAAAATCCCAAAAGTTAGGTAAATGTTCCCCCAAAGTTATGTTTCCTTCTATGCCAACAAGATTATAATAATAATCTGTTTGTGCATAAAATTGTATTATTCCAAAGTTTTTAGAAATAGTAATAGATTTTCCGTTGCTAAGGCTTATTGTTTTTATAGAGTCTGCTATACCAAAAAAATCTGTCTCACCTTCATAAGAAATTACTGCACTAATATTATTTTCTGTATCGTAAATCCACGATTGTCCAAATTTTAGACGTGGCATTATTCTAAATTCCGAAGTGTCTTGGAAAATATACAAACTATCTGATTTTTTCACCATCTCTCGCATTAAAAATTGTGGCTGATTTTTTAAAGCATAATAATTATTCTCATTATTAGAACATGTATCACAGTTTGTCATAATACGAT
>JAOZQN010000634.1 GCA_029932195.1 Bacteroidales bacterium
ATTATATACGTAATAATCAATTAATTATAAACTCCGAAACTTCAGTTACTTTATAGACAAACACTAATTATTCTAAAATTAAAATTATGAAAAAATCAATTTTATTATCAGTTGTATTTTTATTTTTAAGCATATTTACTTATGCTCAAGATTACAAATACTCAGTCAGAGTCCTTAATAATCAAGGGAGAGCGTATTCTGGAGTAAAAATATGGTTTGAGAATAAGACCACCAACGAGCAAATTGTAAAATATTCAAACGCTCTCGGAAAAGTAGATTTTGAACTCACGTCAGAAGGCATCTGGTCGTTAAACTTGATAGGTTTGCACGACGAAAAGGTTTTTAGACTTGAAGAAGGTATTAGTGGTTCTGGCTCACGAACAATTACTTACGATCTAGAGACTATTCTTGTAGAACAAGCAATTTTGAGACAAAGAGCATTAACAAAATTTACTACCGAAGAGCAAGAAACTATCAAAAAATTTAGCAAACCGCAAAAAGGCAAAGCACAAATTACAATTTTTTTAGAAGACAAAGAAGGAGAACTTTATAAAGATATTGCTATTTCGCTTGTTAGCGTAAAGGATAAAAAAATATATAATAGCCAAACAGGCAAAGATTCCAAGGCTCGCTTTGTTGTGCCAAATGGTCAGATGTATGCAGTTGATATAGAAAATGCTATAAATTACACATTTACAAGCGATTTAGGTTCTTTTACAGAATACGAGATTGGACTTGGTTTTAAACCTACTAATATTATTGAACATATTAATAATGATACCATTACACAAGAAATAACCCCCGAAATAGAAGCTACTTCAACCCGCACTTTTATAACTCTTCGTATAGCTGGTGGCGAAAATGGATATTGGACAAATGAAAATGTTTTTTTATCACAAATAAACACCCCTAAAATTTACAAAGGCACAACCAATAAAAATGGAGAGGTCGCATTTCTTGTTCCAAACGGAAATAAGTATATGATAAATTTTAAATTTCAGCCCAATGTAGATGTAATAAATTTGAGCAACACTCACGGACAGAGAACAATGCGTAAGCAAATAAACTACCGACCAATTCCAATGTTGGCTTATCCAGAAGAATTTATTCCTAGCCCTTCCGAACTCTTTTTGGTAGATTTAAACGCTTTATATTTGAGCGAATTAGATACAGAAACAAATCCAGGTTCAGAAAAAACAGATATTATTTTAACTTGGGGTAACGAAAATGTAAATGCTAGCTCGCAAGAAGCTGTTTTGCAACTAAATATATTTGTTGCCGACGAAAATTTAGAAGCCAAAGACGCAAAACCAGTAAATATTGCACTCGTTATTGATAAAAGTGGTTCTATGTGTGGTGAAAATATGATTGAAGCACTTAAAGAAACTCTTATTAAGTATGTTAAAGGACTAAATCCAAAAGATAATATTACACTCATTACATTTGAGAGTGGAGCGTATTTGGAGACCGAACTCAAAAATGCAAGCACTAATCCAATGTTAATTCCTTTAATAAGTGATATTGAGGCAGGTGGAGGCACAAATATTTATGCAGGCATGTGCATGGGCTACGAGGAATTGGATAAGCATTATTCACCAGATAAAAATAATATGCTAATTCTTCTCACGGACGGCTACGGCAGTATGCCTATCGACACAGTTGTCAATAAGTCAAAGGAATACAGAGACAAAGGGATTAGTCTTACGGCGGTTGGAGTTGGCGAATATTACAATACAGCACTTTTGACTCTGCTTACACAAGAAAACGGAACTCTTTTGCAACATGCTGGCAAAAGCGAGGATATTTATAAAATTTTTGGAGAACAGCTATCAAGTTCTATCTATCCTATTGGAACTGAGGGCAAAATAGAAATTGTATATAATGATAAAATTTCGCTTAATACCATTTTTGGTATGGACGTTAATAAAAATAAGAGTAATATTGCAACTATTGAAATTGGAAATATTTTTGCAAGAAAACAACAAATAGCATTAGTAAAATTTAATCTCAAAAATATTAACAAAAATATAAAAAACGAACCTGTTATTGTCAGATTTAGTTATAAAGATATTAACGAAGAAATTGTAGTAATAGAAAAAGAAGCACATCTTATTTGGCAATCAGAGTCAAACAAATATGAGTTGATTGTAGATAATTATCAGAAAAAATTATATGCAATTGCCACAATGAACAGAGGCATAAAACTTATGGCAGATGCTTTTGTGGCGAAAAAACCAATGGAAGCTCTAAAAATATTAGAAGACTGCAAAAAAGACGTAGATAAAATTTCGCCAGATTTTTCCGACAATACTGTTCTTGACCTTTACGAAAAAGTGAATTTGTATATAACGGCTGTAAGTAATTTTATTAAAAATAAATAGGATTTATTTTATCAAAAAAAAACAACTGTAACTTGAAATCATACAAAAACTAATTACTTTGTAAGGAAGTGTGAAATTAAATTTATATAAAAAAACACAATGAAAAAAATAATTATAATAATATTTTTAAGCTTCTTTTTAATTTATGGGATAAAAGGACAAATTACAAATGGTATAAATTTTAATATACCTGGAATTGAAAATTCAATAATATCTCCAGAAAAAAGATAGTGATAACTAAAGTTTTTGCCTTCATTTTACACTGATTATCAATAATTTATAAAATTATTTTTACTTGTATCCGTTTAAAACAACAGTGTAATTATTTCATAATAAAACAGTTATAAACATAATTACCAAAATAGGATAAAATTGACAATTATTAACCCTTTATTTTAGATAAAAATAAAAAAAATTGTATTTAAAAATCTTAACTTTTATAGGTTAAAAAATAAGACAGGGTCTATTTGGGGTGCGACTTTAAGTCGCACTCCGAATAAAATTGGATTATTTTAAGGAGTGAATTACTTTGAAAAACGCCGTTTTTTTAATAAATTGCATAAAATTAACTTTTTGTAACAACACCTACAAGACACTAATAATGTGCAAATTAAGCAATTTCATTAAAACTTAACTCACTGATTGTCAGAGCGTTATGTTTTTGCAGTAAAACTGCAACTGTCTAATAATCTGATTATTATGAAAGCAAAAACTTTAGATTTTAATGGGCTATATTTTTCTTAGTCAAAAAGAATGGGGCACTGCTACTTGCTTGGCGAAAAAATATAATACCTCTCGGACATTTAGTAATCAATATTAAAGTAAAATACCTGATTATCAAAAAAATAAAGATAATGAAGTTTAAAATTTAGAAAAAGTCAAATTTCATGTATTTCTCAAAAACAAAGAGCGTATTATTCTAAAAATAAGCAAATTATGGTAGTCCTTACATAACAGTGTTGGTATGATTATCAGGCATTTACAAATATATGT
>JAOZQN010000635.1 GCA_029932195.1 Bacteroidales bacterium
AATATGAAATAACTAAAATGTCCAGTTTGACTAGTGAAATTTTTGAGGTCTGTATGATAAATCATAATCAAAGAAGTTTTGATGAGAATAGATTGAAAGGACTAACAGTAGTTCATAATTTTGATATTTGTGGTTTGGATGGTAAAACACCAGCAGAACGATTATTTGGTGATAAAATAAAACATGATAAAATAATAGACTACTTGATACAAAATTTTTCCGAGTTACCGCTACCAAGAAAAAGAAGGAGGCAAGTCATTGATTACTAAATTTGTCCAACTTTACGTGGGTAGCCTATCTTTGCAAAACCAGTTCCATACGACAATGAAATAATTCGATGGTTTCCAGATTTTAAGTATAATAAAGAAAAAGTATTTACTCTTTATGATTTAGATAAACAATCTAAAACTGAATTTAAAAATTATTTCAACTCAATAGTATCAAAAATAAACGAACAACTGAAAGATAATATAGAATATCAAAAATTATTCAATGATTTTGTGTCGGATATTCATGACAAAAATATTTTTATTTTATATGATACTAATGATAAAAAACGGATAATATTAACAAATTGGGGATATATTGACGAAAAAAATCCAAGTTTATCATCAAAATTTATAAATTTACCTTTTGATAATGAACCTGATATTATGAATGAAAAATTAACAATTATTGTAAAACAAATTGCAACTCAATCCTCTAAAATAGAAGAAAAAATTACTGAAATAAAATCGGATTTAGATAAAATAAAAGAAAGTCATACAAAACCATTAAAAATTGAACGAAAAATAAGAGTTGTTTCTGGTAATAAAAATAAACCAGTTTCAAAAGCATCTGTTATTTATGATATTATTTTAGGAAAAGAGAATAATTATATACAAAAAGAAGTTGCGAAAAAAACAGACAAAAATGGAATTGTGGAAATTAAAGAAATATTACCTAACACTCAAATAAAAGTCAGTGCTAAAAAAATATTTTTTAAACAAGTTGAAAAATATTTTATAATTCACAATGAAATAACAACTTATGAAGTTAAATTAAAATGGAATTTGAAATTTCTTTGGTTTTTAATTCCAATTATTCTATTATTATTTATACTAATGTTTAGTAGTCCAAGTAATAACAATAATAATACATTAAAAGCGGATAGTCTGATTTTACAAAAAACAGATAGTATTTTGAAAAAATATATTGATAGTTGTTGCTGTAAAAAAACAGATAATAATAAAATATACGACCCAGATGATAATAATTTTGATTTTGATAGCTCATTAGTATCTGATGATATATATAATCCAGAAATGCCTAATGCTCCATACAATCCAGATAATCCTTATTATGTAGATAATCCAAACAATCCATATTATCCTAAAAATCCTGATAATCCATACAAAGATGAAATACATGACCATGATAATGCTTACAATCCAGATAGTCCAAAAAATCCATACAATCCAGAAAATCCAGACTATGATCCAGAAAAAAATAAGGATTTAGAAACAGACAGTCTCAAATTATTAGACCCGTATAACCCACATAGTCCACTTAATCCTTATCATCCAAAAAATCCAGATTATAACCCAGAAAATCCAAAAAATCCATACAATCCAAAAAATCCAGATAATCCATATACGAACCCAGATAATTCTTATAATCCAGATAACAAAGATAATCCATTTAATCCAGAAAATCCTAACAATCCAATTGTTGGTGACGAAACAAATGACAGTATTCCCGACTTACCCAAAGAGAATAGAAATAATGAAAATGTAAATAAAGATAAAATAAATGAAGAAATAGAAAAAAAACCAAAACAGGAAAAAAATAACGACAAAATAAATCCTCGTTATTATCCATGTGAGACTGTATTTAAGTCAGGTGGAAATCAAGTTTGTGTATTTAATGTAGATTTAGGACAGGATTGTGGCTATTTTACTTTATGGTATGATATGTTTGAATTAAAAGACGCAATAAATATTGTGTGTAATGGTAAAGTTATTTTTGACAGTGGATATACAAAGGGCAAAAAATTTGAAAAAATACCTTTTAACAATCATATAATTACTGTAACAATTAAAGGACATAGTGGCGAAGAAGCTACTAAATGGGAATGTAAAATATTCTGTCCAGTAGAAAAATGCAATTAAATAATTAAACGGCAACTGCAAAGCAATGATAATAAAGCACATATCATTTTCTTGGTTTGCAGTGGCTTTTTCTATCGTACGGGCATTGTACGATGGGTGCGAACTTTTGACATTTTACTAATAATTTACGGAGTGCGGGAAAAAGCCACCGCAACCAAGAAGTTACCGTTAGCCATAATTCGCAATAACATGTAATAAAAAAAATGAAAGAAAAACACGATAGTAGAGACAGTAACAGGGGTAATTTTTATCAGGCTATTGTAGCAATAAAATATGCTATTGGAAAAGATTTGTCAAATTTTGAAAACTTAACAATAGAACACGAAGGCGACGTTTCATTTGACAAAAAAATACAAATTGAAGTAAAACACCATAAAAATAAAAAATCTCTTGCAGATACATCCGAAGATTTTTGGAAAACACTTTATAACTGGATAAATCAAAAATCAAATTTTAATAAACTTATTCTACACACAACCGAACATTTCTCAACAAATAGAAATGCGTATTTAAAAAAATGGAATAAATCAAGTAACGAAGAAAGATATAAAATAATTCATCGAATAAAATTTAAACATAATTTTGACAAAGTAGAAAAATTCAAAATATTTGATAGAAATATAGAAATATTAACTCAATGTGATATAAAACAAACAACATTAGAGAATTTAAAATCTTTTCAAAAAAAATCGTATAGTAAAGATAAATTTATTGAATTATTAAATGACTTAAAAATAATTGATAAAGAAAAGTATATTATTTTAAACGAATGCAAAGATACAAGTGCTACAAAATATAAAACATGGAATTATCAGAGATATATTCAAAAAGTCAGCAAAGACAAATTAATTAAAATACTGAATAAAATAAATATCGAAACGCAACAGCCTATTGATACGGAATTAATTAAAGAGTTAATGACATATCCATTCTTTAAATCAATACCTTGTAAACCAGAAGACTTAGAAGAAATTATTTCGGTCAGAATTGCTGGTATGATACAATCAAAAGTAATTGGTGAGAAAAAATGGCAAATTTCAAATAAACAATTTTACGCAATAATTCATAGTGCGGCAAAAGATTTTTACAATGATAATTACAAACCTATATTTGATAGATACTTAACGGAAAACGCACCAGATAGCGTTGAAAAAGAATATGTGAAAACCTGATTATAACGTATTTTGTTGAAAAATATAAATATTCTGTATTGATGTAGC
>JAOZQN010000636.1 GCA_029932195.1 Bacteroidales bacterium
ATTTTAATTTTTTAACTTCTTGATATTTAAGATGTTATAAACTCCGAAACTTCAGATAATAAATTTAAAATTATGCAAAAAAGAATAACTATAAGTTTGGATAGTAAATTGCTTGATTACACAGCAGAACATTTTGGTTATGAAAATACCAGCGAAAATTATTCCGAATTAGTTGAAAAAGCATTGTTGTATATTGTAAAACCACAATTTTACTCTTCTAAATATCTAGAAGAGATTTTAAATGAGAAGAAAGAAACAGCCGAGTATAAAACCAACCAAAAAACTGAAAATTTAATATCTTTATTAGAAGAAGCTCCAGAATGGGACAAAGAACAAGAACAATCTTTTAACGATGCTAATAATTATTTGCAATCATGGAAATACTAATTGACACTTCGGTATTGATAGACCATATAAGAAAAACAAAGAAAAAAGATACATTATTTAGTAAAATTATTCTATTTCACAAGCCATTAATTTCCGAAATAGTTGCGTTTGAATTACTTATTGGTAAAAATAAAACTAATCAATATTTTATTAATGGTATTTTAGAAAACATTGAACATTTGCCATTTGATAATGCTTGTAAATTCAAAGCGGTAGAAATTTATCTTAATTTAAGAAAAAACAACAAATTAATTCAACCGCCTGATATTTTTATTGCCGCTACTGCATTGGCACACAACTATCCACTTGCTACTTTTAACATTAAACATTTTAACAGAGTTAAAAATCTGAAAATTATTACAGATAAAAATATTTGACATTTTTAGACAAAGTCTGCTTTTTTTTGTAAAAGAAACACTTATTTTTTAATTTCCAACCTTAATAGAAAATTTAAGACCACCACCATTTTTTAACCTTATTGCCTTATAACACAACAGCACTTCTATAACGCTTCGAGTTCCTGCGGAAGCTCAAAGGTATTGAGACCTTAATTCGTCCGATAGGACAATTGAGCGTCAACCAGCACAACCAACACAACAAAACATCTACTTTTACATCGCCGTTTGGCGTTTTGTAAAGCAAAAAATTTGTATTCGGATTATATTTTTCAAAATTCATATTTTAACCTTTTTAAGTTGTTTTATTTCGTAATTTCAAAGCCTTATACCAATAAAAAAATGCTTCGGTTATTGATTTTTTGAGTTTGTTTAATTTATTGTAATTTGGATTTTTAATTGTTAGGTCTAAGCATTGTTTTTCAGAAATATAAGTTTCAATAGTTTTGCTTTTTGTTTGTAAAATAACAGATAGATATGCCGCTTTTGATGCAGAAATAATTACATTTTCAATTTGGTATTTCTCTGAAAAAATAAAACCTTTAATTCGTTTTACTCCCTTTTGAAGGTCATTAAAATTACATTCGCCTTTCAGTCCTCTTGTTGATATGCAGAAAGAAGTTTGAAAAATATCATATAGAACGTCTTTTGGCTGTAAATTTATTATATTACGATATTTCAATTCTGTTTTTGCAATTGCCAAAAAAGTATTCTTTACAATCTCAATATCTTTTGCTTCGTTAAATAAATTTCCAACATCATACAGTTGTTTTATTATTTCCATACTCATACTTGCTCTTCCTTTGTAATATGGTATGCCTGTTGTGTTTGGAGCAAAAGCAGTAAGTTTATCTCCAAGTATATTTTCTACTGTAGGCGTGTTCACAAATATTTTTTCACTAATATTAATAAAAGGACTAATAATTTGAGTTTCAGTTAATTTACTGTAAGGATTATTTTCAAAAAGAATATCAAGTAAAATATATTCTTCTTCGCTGTGAGTTTTTATAATAGGATTGTAATAGAATTTATAATGAGCCTTCTCAATATTGCTTTCAATTTTTCTGTTTTGGAGTGAAATTTTTGTGAAATTACTTGATTTGATAATTAATTCTAAAAAATCATCTATATTTGCTGTTTTTTGTGGAACAATTATGTCAATATCAATAGAAAGACGTGTTGGCTTTTTTAATAGGAGCATTAAGGCTGTTCCGCCCTTGAAAATAAAATCAAGATTAGATTTTTTTAGTTCTGTAAGTAAAGTTAAAGCTCTAATAACTTTTTCAATTAGTATTTTATCAACATTATTATTTTGAGCAGACACTTGTTCAATCCACTCTTTTGTATAAGTTTTATCGTGTATCATAAATTATATTTTTAGATATGTTAGAAACTCTGCTAAATCCTGTTTCCTTTTTCGTCTATCGGAATATCGCAAAAGTTTATCTTTATTAATAGTGTATTTTTCAAAAGAGTTTGTGAAAATATTTTCTAATTCAGCATCTTGTTGGAAAACAAATAAATCAGTATCGCAAAACACATCAACCAACATTTTTTCGAGTGTTGCGGTTGATGTGGTTTCTGTTTTTTGAGTAGGTGCTTCTGTAATTATATCTTTAACAATTATACTTTTTTTTGCATTAGAAACATATTTTTCTATTTCAGATTTATTAGGATTAAGATAAACTTCGATGTGTGATTGTTTTAAGAAATTAAAAACATATTCCGAACTATCTTTTTCAGTTTCAACAATAGTATAAAATATTGCTGGCTGATGCAACATAAATTCATTGAATTGTTTTGTGTTCCAAAAACAGAAGTCCAATAATGAAAATTTTTTATTTAACTTGGAGGAAAGTTTAAGAAGCTCTTTGTCTATCACTGGTAAATATTTTTTTTCTTGTCCCAAAGAGTATAAACCTTTTCCAACTCTTTTAATAAACCCGTATTTTATTAGAATAGAAATACGTCTTAAAATTGTTTGTCTTTTAATATTTGCATTTTCTTTTTGATAAAACTCAACAACATCTTTGGTCGTAAATGCTTTGCGAATTTTAAAGTTGTTAGAGAGTTCTTTTGTTCTATATATTTTGTTCATTGCATAATTTATAAAAATTAAAACACAAAAATAATCATTATTGGCACAATTCCAAAAAAGTGCCGATAATTATTTTGGCTAAAAAAATGAGTTTTTATCTTAACCCACGACTTAAGTCGTGGGTTAAGATAAAAAAGTGCTGATTATTAGGCTTTGTTTTAGTTGCTATTTTAATAATTCTCTAACTTTTTTGAAGTCTTTATGTTTTATAGCCATAAATTCTAAGTCTGCAATGTTATTGCTAATCTTTTTTGTCTAATACTTTTATTATTTTCAAATACCTTTCATCAGTGCGAATAAAATCCAAACTTGTTTCGGTTTCTATCCATTCTAAATCATCAAAGTCTTTGTCTATAGCGATTTGTAGATTTTCTATTGCGTTCTCCATGTCTTTTTGTAAGGCATAGTAACACGACCAGTATATAAATATCCAATAATAATTAGTGTCTGGACGGAAATAGATAACAATTTATATATCAAATAAATAC
>JAOZQN010000637.1 GCA_029932195.1 Bacteroidales bacterium
ATAAATAACAATATTCAATTAACGGGTAAAAATATTAGCGAAATCAAAGTTATAAAGTTAGTTTATGATAAAAAATAGAATTTTTAATTGCAATTTATAGTAAATAAATCTTCACTCGGTAATTTGAAAGGTAATTTTACTGTATCTCTTTTGCTTGTTGCTGCAAAAATTCCTACACCATTATTAATATTGCTATAAATATTTTGCGAAGCCAAAAAAATATCGTTCATACTATTTACTTGATTTTCTAAATCTCTGTTAAACAAATAATAACTATCCGACATGGCACAAACAATAAAATCCATTTCATTAAATAACATTACATCTTCGTAAAAACAATTACAACAATTATAATTATTTGCGGGGAATAAAGAAAACGTAAATTGTATAGAGTCGTTTATTTCTTTGTCTATTTTTAATGTATTTATTATTCCTTCGGATAATCCAGTATTTCTGATGGAACCAACAACAGCATATTTTACAAATTTTATTTCTGGCAATAATAATATTAAATTATCGGTAAAATTAAGTTCGGCAGTATAAGTATATGCATGTGTCTTTTTTAGATATTCTATTTCATTATCTGGGTCGAATAAATTTTCGGCTAAATAGTCTAAATACGAGATTAGTTTTATTGATGGTTGCTCGGGAATTGTCTCTGTTTCGGAAGTTGCTGTAGGATATCCCAAGGCACTCACTTCTACATAATAATTTGCAGACTCTTCTGGTTTTGTTTCTTTTATACTTGTATATTTTCCATTTATAGTATGCTCTAATGTTTCTAAATACTCTCCATTTTTATGCAGTTTTACTGTTGCGTCTGTTACAAAATAATTTAAGCTATCAAACTTATTTAAAGTGTGTTGTAATTTAAAAACAGAAACAGACCAAACGCTGTCTGGTGTAAAAAGCGAATGAATAACAAGCTTTTTTGGAGCATCGGGAAAATCATATTCTAATTCTCGTTCACACGAAAACATAAAGATAAGTAAAATTATCCAAAAATATTTTTTACAAATCAGAAGTTCACTTTTAGTGAACTTCTGATAGTTAAATTTAATAAGTTCCATTAATACCTGAATTAGTTTCATAACTTACCTCTAAATCACTTACCTCTAAATTATGGACTAGTTGTGATCCTCCATAAGGATTTACAAATCTTGATATTATCTCTGTGTTTTTATCCTTTTCAATATCACCTGCAGGATAGGTTATTGTAGGACCACCTACATCAAAAGTTAGTCCACTCCAAACCACATTAATGTGCATTTGAGTAGCGTATTGTCTATATTTTGTAACCCCCCATTTAGTTGTTTTTTTATAATGAGTTAATTTTCCACCAACAGAGAAAAATACTCCATAATTTATTGCATATTTTTTTACTTTCAATTTATACTTATAATCTGGGCTATACTTGTTATCAGAACTTGAGTATTTGAGAGTAGCTTGTCTTGTGATTTTGTGAACCGTTATATTATTGGTTTCATCAGTAACAAAAGTGTTTTCTAATAAATTAATTTTAGAAATATCACCATCTTCAATAATTTTAACATCTTCTTGTTCTATTTTCAAAATACTATTGCCTATTTGTAAATAACCTTTTGGTGATAACATTGAAGCAAGTTCAGGACTTTCTACAATTAAATCTGGTGTTCCATCTTTATCAAAAGTTAAAATATTTTTATGTTCTTCAATTAATCTAAGATATTCCGCTTCATCGTCTGTTGTATCTATTAGTGTTAAAATATCAAGCATTGAAACAAACTCTTCTTCTGCAACATAACTATTTTCCCCTTTTAGGATGTTTTCAAAAGTTTGCATATCTTTTATTTTTGCAAATACTTCTGCTTCTTCTACATTTTCCAAACCATCTTCGTTTGAATCAACTAACTCTGTTTTATCACAACTTGTTAGCAACATTCCGCCTGCAAATATAAATATTGCATATACTAAAATTGGCACTACAGGATTTAGAGTGAGAAAAATCTGTATTCTACTCACTGTCAGACTTTTAGTGATTAGCAAAAAAACAAAGAAAATTAATGAAATTTATGAGCATAACAATCTATAATACTGACATATACAATTGAAATAAATTCATTTTTTCAATATTTCTCTCACTCTAAATCCTGTAGAGCCCTAAAATTAAACTAATTTTTGATTTATTCATTTTTTAAATTAAATTTGAAAATTAATAATTAAGTAATTTGCCTGCCTTGTCGTGGTGGCTAACTTTGACTTTGGGCAGGCATTTTTCCTCTAAAAAACATTTACTAGTATTTGTTTTTATGAGACTGCAAACATATAACTAAAAAAAGTAAGAAAAAAAATGCCACTATACAACGGCATACTTTTTTTTATTAATTGACTATAAATCAACGATAAAAAAAATGAACTTTTTTTTTCGTTCTACCAAATTGGGCTAAAAAAGGCTTTTTTGCTGTTTAGTAAAACTGCTAACGGCTTATTTCCAGGTAGTTGTGCTTTTATTTGAAAAAAGTTCGTTCTATTTTATCCACAAACACCTGATTATTAGACAAAAAAAATTTTGCTGTTTTTTAGCTTCTGTAAAATTAATTAAAAAAACATTATGCGTATAAAAGAGAATGACTACATTGTAGAACAAGATTTTGATGTTGTAAGCCTCGACTACTCAAAAGCTGAAGCCCACATTGAAAAAATGAGAGACCTGGAGTTCGCCATAAAAGAATGTATCTTAATTTTTGATTACCACAAACACAACTATTTTTATATAAAATCTTATAACCAATATTTTAGTAAAATTCCAAAACAAATAAAACGACCCTATGTTTTGTTTAACAGCCAGATACACCCTGACGACGTAGAATTTGTAAAACAAATACATCATAGAGCCTTCCAATACATTTTTACACTTAACATCGATAAGCGAAAAGACCTCCGACTATGTTACCGTTGCCAAATGACAACAAATGACAACAATTACAAGATGGCTAATATAACAACCAAACTATTAGAAACCGACAGCAAAGGCAATATATGGCTTGTTATGATTTTAATACAACAAGCTCCTACTCAAAGCTATATAGTCCCATATATAGAAATGCCATTCATCAAAGATAAATACGCATACAATTTCAACAAATCCTACCAACTATTTAATAGTGCCGAAAGAGAAATAATAGACCTAATTTTTAAAGATGCAACAAATTCCGAAATAGCCAAAATAATTAACAAATCAGAAAGCACAACAAATAAGCAACTATCAAGGATTTATAGTAAAATAGAAACTAACAAAAAAACAGAATTTCAAAAAGCATTGCTTAATATCTTTGATTTCGCTAATTTTAAAACTCATTATTTGAATTAAAAAATAGTATAATG
>JAOZQN010000638.1 GCA_029932195.1 Bacteroidales bacterium
TTCAACTAAAAAAATGGTGAAAATTAAATCTGAAAAAATCATCATGTAGAGTAAATTATCTTATAGTTCTGTAAACCAAAAGTATCAAGAGTTTCTTCCCAGTTTGGCTTTATAGCAGGAGGTGTAACAATCAGAGTATTTGATATATGCGAAGGAAATCCGTTTGAATAAAAAAACTTTTTGGCAATAAGCGTAGCAACAACAGTTTTTCCAAGACCAACAACATCAGACAGGAAAAAACCATTGTGTTTTTCCAAATGTTTATAGCCTTCAATAACCGCATCGGTTTGATACGACAGCCTTTTAAAGCCCTCTGGCAAATCGCCAACAGAATTAGGGTCAAATTCCACACTGTTTCCAAAATATTCTATCAATAGTTTGATATACAGTTCAAAAGGAGTAAAACTATCATTAAGATATGTTTCTTTTTTTATTTTATCAATTTCGTTTGGCAAAATAGGAACTGCCTCTTTCCATAGTTTATTAAATTCGTTGGTAGCAAATTTAACTTCCTGAAAATCACGCAAAATTACATTAAATTCGTAGTTTGATGTGTCGGAACTGCCAATACCTGACTCTGTTAAATTAGAAGAGCCAGTAATAACGTATCCCTCATTGTGTTCGTTCCATTTTTGGGGACGAAAAATGTATATTTTAGCATGTAAATTTCTGTGTGGGTGTGCTTTTATCTCAATTTTACCATCAATAATATCTTGCAAAAACTGAATAATACCATTTTCCACCTCCATATCGTATTCCGATTGCTGAATATCTGCCTGAATTTCGTCAATAAATTCTTTGACAGTTTGGCTTGTATCTCCCTTAAAAAGTAAACCTTTTGCATGATATTTTGTCGTTAATTTATCTACATTTATACCCACCAAAACCCTAATTTTTGGCACATCGGCAAGATGTGGACGTATAGAAAAATATCCCGAAGCTCTAAAATATCCAACCAAAGCATCAAAACACTCAATTTCTTTATGATTTTCAAAAATACCTTTGAATTTTTGGAGTAATGTATTTTTGCCTTCGTTGGTGAAGAATTTGTTTAACATAATAAGAAAATTTTTAGTTTTTAGTCTTTAGTTTTTAATTAGCTTTCGCTTAATAACTAATGATTTAGCAAGAATAAATCGGAAAATATTTGGAGTAATAATTTAACCAACAAAGGTAAACAAAATTGATGAGAGAATAAAATTTAGTTTTTTTCGCAAAAAAAAGCCTGCAAATAATAAAATTCACAGGCTTTTGCACTTCTAATAAATAATGCCTTTGCAGGCAAGTAGCTACTTTTGTTACTTGTTACAGTTCCTAAGTTACAAGAGTTTAAGTCGCAATGCCTTTGCAGGCAAGTAGCTACTTTTGTTTAATTCAGCATTTCTCTGGAAACGGAGTAACAAAGTCGCAATGCCTTTGCAGGCAAGTAGCTACTTTTGTTATACTATGGCAGCAACTGTAATATTCCCAGAAACGTCGCAATGCCTTTGCAGGCAAGTAGCTACTTTTGTTAAAAAAGCGGTGTCCTGATTGCTCTCGTAATCAGCCGTTTGAAGGCGAGTAGCTGCTTTTGTTTGACTTTGAGACACTCCAAGCGTATGTAAACCAGTCGCAATGCCTTTGCAGGCAAGTAGCTACTTTTGTTTTTAAATACAAATTTTGAAAACATGTATTTAGGGTCGCAATGCCTTTGCAGGCAAGTAGCTACTTTTGTTATTCTACAGCAGATTATGCTCAAGTGAAAAATACGTCGCAATGCCTTTTCAGGCAGGTAGCTACCTGTTTTATCTTTGATGCAAAGTTCAACAATGGACACAATCGGTCGCAATGCCTTTTCAGGCTGGTAGCTACCTGTTTTAAATGAATGATAAATGAAAAGATAAAACAAAAAGAGTCGCAATGCCTTTGCAGGCAAGTAGCTACTTTTGTTAAAAAAAACGGTGTCCTGATTACTCTCGTAATCAATTTGCAGGCAAGTAGCTACTTTTGTTTAAATGAAGAACGATTCTATTGGAATCCAAACATGTCGCAATGCCTTTGCAGGCAAGTAGCTACTTTTGTTGTGAGGGTGATAGCATTTTGGTTACACGCCAAATGTCGCAATGCCTTTGCAGGCAAGTAGCTACTTTTGTTTTATAGTTACATTTGGTGAAGGATTACTGGTTGAGTCGCAATGCCTTTGCAGGCAAGTAGCTACTTTTGTTCAACTCCAAGTCTTGCAACTCCGATTATGAAATATGTCGCAATGCCTTTGCAGGCAAGTAGCTACTTTTGTTTTATGGTAAAAAACATAAATGGAGACGTTTTTAAGTCTCAATGCCTTTGCAGGCAATTAGTTTTATCAGAACGTCAAAGAACTGTTTTATTATTTCTACAAAGTTATAAAAAAGTTAGCAAATTTTTATTAAATATAGTTTTTTAATTCCAAACATTTAAACCAATAATAAAATGCTTCTTTATTTGTTTTCTTAAAGCGATTTATAAAATTATAGTCAGTATTTTTTATTTCTAATTCCGCTAAATCTATTTGTTTGGAATATGGTGTAAAAACTGCATCTTCATCTTTTAAAAATAGTTGAGTAAAATAAGATGCTTTTGCAGAAGATACAATGGCTTGCTCTATTTTTAAATTTCGCATTATCAAATAATTAGCAATGTTTTTAGTTCCTGTTTGAAGTTCTTTAAATTGTGATTTTTCAGGCTCTACTTTATTTTTATCTCGTTTGGCAAAAATTAAAGCTGTATTAAAAATATCTTCAATAACATCTTTGTAATTAATGCTAAGTTTACGAAAATTTATTTCTTCATTGGCTATTTTTATAAATGTAGATTTAGCTATTGAAATATTGTTGCAGCAATCAATAAGTAAAGATACATCAAATAACTGTTTTATAATTTCTATCTGCTTGCCAGAATTATATTTTATGCCTGTTGTATTGGGTGCAAAAGCTGTAAGTTTATCACCCAAAATACTGTTTAATGATGGTGTTGTTACAAAAGTATGAGGCTCTTCGGTGTCTAAAAAATCTGTTTTTATTGGTGTTTTTACTGTTTCAATATACGGATTTTTGGAAAACAGCACATCAAGTAAAATTGAATTGCCGAGACTAAAATTAGCATTTTTATAAAAAAAATTATAGTGAGCTTTTGGAACTCCCGCTTTATAGCTTCGTTTTTCGTCTAACTCCCAGTGAGTGAACAGTGAATTTTTGATTATAATATCCAATTTTTCTTCAAGCAGTTCTCTGGTTTTGCTCGTAATAATATCAATATCAATTGAAAAACGATATGGTTTTTCAAATAAAAGAACTGAAGTTTCGGAGTTTATAACATCTTAAATATCAAAAAGTTAAAAAATTAAA
>JAOZQN010000639.1 GCA_029932195.1 Bacteroidales bacterium
TATAAAAAATAAAACATTGATTTACATCTTTTTATCAACTCCGAAACTTTAGTTATTTTATATTCTAAAACCTTATTTTTTTTAGAAAAAACACAATTTTTTCAAGAAAGTATTAAATACTTTTTTTGTATTTATAAAAAACAGCATTATTTATTTCAGAAAAAAGTTGAATTACAATAGAAGATTAGCTTTACAATAAAGAGATAAGACGTTGTATATTAATTATATGATGAAAGCAAACACCAATTATTTTTTACATAAGATAGATAACAAACATCTATTTATAGAAAATAACTGCAAAGATAAAAAAAATAATAATAAAATGCAACCTTTTTCAAAAAAAAACGTCTAATATAAAAAAAGAAAGGAAAAATGAGACAGCTAAAAATAATAAAACAAATAACCAAGCGAGACAGTGAATCGCTCGACAAATATTTGCACGAAATAGCAAAAGTTGAGCTTTTAGATGCTGGAGAAGAAGCTGAGTTAGCAACAAAAATAAAAGAAGGAGATGTTAGATCTTTCAATATTCTTGTTCAGGCTAACTTGCGTTTTGTAGTATCTGTTGCAAAACAATATCAAAACAAGGGATTGAGCCTGCCAGATTTAATTAGTGAAGGTAATATTGGCTTAATAAAAGCTGCAAGGCGTTTTGATGAGACAAAAGGTTTCAAATTTATTTCGTATGCCGTTTGGTGGATACGACAATCTATTTTGCAATCTTTGGCAGAAAATTCTCGTATTGTCCGTTTGCCTCTAAATAAAGTAGGCTCGGTAAATAAAATAAATCAGGCTTTTATCAAACTTTTACAAAAATTTGAGCGTGAACCAACAACATTAGAAATAGCAAAAGAATTAGATATTGCACCAAAAGAAGTTAAAGATGCTATTCGTAACTCAGAAAGACATTTGTCGGTAGATGCTCCTCTTGGAAACAATGATGATAGTGATTTTAAACTGCTTGACTTATTAAGTAGTAAAAATACTTCCGAATTTTCTAATGAATCCCTAAAACACGAAATAGAAAGAATTTTGGATACTCTAAATGATAGAGAGGCTGAAATAATTCGTTTGTATTATGGAATTAATCATTCATCTAAATGCACTTTGGATGAAATTGGTGAAAGATTAGACCTTACAAGAGAACGTGTTAGACAAATAAAAGGTAGAAGCATGAGAACGCTCAGACAACGAAGAGAAATATTGAAGACATATCTGTAAACAGTGTTTAGTTTTAAATGCTTAGTTTTTAATTAGCTTTTGCAGAAATTGGCACTCGTGAAAAACGCCAACATTTTTAGTCATCAGTATCAATAACGCCCTGTAAAATAATATTTTACAGGGCGTTCTATTAAAAACTAAATACTTATTTTACTCCCATCTTTTTTCCTAAGTTTTTAGGAATTGCATCTTTATGAAGCATAATATTCATTGTTTTGTATTTTATAAATTCTTCCGAAACATAAATATATCCACCGTAAGGATTATCTGTGTTCCACGAATTTTTTACAATATAATATTTTGTTCCTTTCTGGTCTTTTGCTCGTCCTATAATGTGTAATCCATGGTCGTCTGTAGTTTTATAATTATCGTAATGTTCCTGACGCATTTCTTGTGTTACAACTTTTTCTTTGCCAGGTTTGTCAAGATTATATCTCTCTTTTTTACTCATCTTTTCCCACTTTCCCCTTTCTGTTTCATTCATTTCTTTAATATTAATATCTGGAACTATAGCAACTCCTGCTCTGTGAGAAAAATAATCTTCGCTAACGTCTGCTCCCCAACCAATTGTATAGCCATTGTCTAAAGCATAATCAAAAATTTCTATAAATTCGTTCAAAGGCACATTGTAAGACTTTGCCCATAACCAGTTGTCTGGCACTTCAATAGCAAATGTGCTATAAAATGGGTGATGTGTAAAAGATGTTACACTAACATAATCGTCGGGATTAAGTTTTGTAACTTCGTCGGCAAAAGTGCGAGGCGTGTATTCTTTGCCATCGTAAGTAAAAGTTTCTGGATATTCGCCAAGGTAGGCATCTAAAATTCCGTTAAAACCAGCAAGCCAAGCTGTGCTAAGTTTTTTATTTTTATTTTTGACAACTGCATCTACATAAGCCTTTAACACAGCATCAAGTTCTCCATGAACATGTGCATCTGTTCCATATTTTAATCCTGTAAAAGCCGCTTCTGGCACTAATCCATATTTTCTATGAACATAAGGAATATCCACAAAAGCTCCACCTCCGCCAAAATTTAATTCGCCGTGTAATCGGACATATTTTTCTGCTTTATCAGTATAGCATTGTCTTACGATAAACATTTCTGATAAATCTGGTGCATTTTTTACGCCAACTCTCTCCATTTCTGACTCGTAGAACGAAAGTGTAGAAAACGACCAACAAGTTCCAGAAGCATATTGGTCTTTTACACAGGTTGTTCCATGTCTTACATCGTCTGTAAATTTATAACCATCTTGTGCAAATATTGCAAAAGAAATTGTTAATACTAAAATTAATAAACTTAATTTTTTCATAATAATAATAATTTTTAAATTTGTAAATATTTAGAGTTCTTAAGTTTAAAGTCTAAAGTTAAAAGTTTGCTAAATAAAAACCATAATAGTCAAACATTTATTGCAAGAATGTTTTTTAAATCTATAAATTTTTGAAAATTCAATTATAACTTTAGTCTTTACAACTATAAAATTTTGACTAAATTAAACTAATTTTACATAAAAAAAGACTTTTTAGTATAAAATACTTTTTTATTATGATAAATAACAACAACCAACTAACCAACGAAAAAAATGATACGAATAGGATTTGGCTACGATGTCCACAAATTAGAGCAAGAAGAGAGTTTAATAATTGGAGGTATAGAAATTCCTCACACAAAAGGAACTGTTGCCCACTCCGATGGCGATGTGTTGATACATGCAATAATTGACGCATTGCTTGGGGCAGCAAACTTGCGAGATATTGGTTATCATTTTCCCGATAACTCAAGCGAATATAAGGAAATTGATAGCAAAATTTTGCTGGAACGAACAATGCAACTTTTAAAAGAAAAAAGTTATATAATTGGAAATATTGATGCAACAATTAGTATGCAACAGCCTAAATTAAAGTCATTTATTCCAAAAATGATTTCTATTTTGGCAAAAACAATGAAGACAGACGAAGAAAATGTATCAATAAAAGCCACAACAACAGAAAAACTTGGTTTTGAGGGACGTGAAGAAGGAGTTTCTGCTTATGCGGTTGTTTTAATTACAAAATATAAGATTCATTAAAGAGTCTAAACTGCGAGAGACAAACACGTTTCCAAGTGGTGAAAAACCACGTTGGAAAGTGT
>JAOZQN010000640.1 GCA_029932195.1 Bacteroidales bacterium
TTTCCCAAAAATTAGCATATCTTTTTATATTTCCATTGATATATAATTTTACGGATTTTTCCGAATAACTCTCCGAAATAATCTCTTCCATCTTATTATATTCAAACCCCATTATTCCTGTTCTAATTTCTGATAGTTTATTTAATTCTGTATTTAATTTTAATTTTTGAATTAAATTTCTACTATCCAAGTCTTGTTCTATTTGAATTTTGCCTGTTTTATCAAATAATTCAATTATTTGAGAGCCTTTTTCATTTTTTAAAATAGTAGTTTTATTATTTTCCGTATCTTTTTTAATAGATATAACAATCGTAGATATTAACGCATCTTTAAATACTTTTTCGTCTTTTAAATCCCAGATTGAAAAGATATTAACATTATTTTGTAAATATTTTCTAATTTTTATACCATAATTTGCTCCAAAAAATTTATTCGGACAAATAAAACTAAAATACTTTTTATTTTTCAATAATTCTAATCCTTTCTCTATGAATGCAACATATAAATCAGCACCTTGAGAATATTTATAACTATCTTTCAAATATTTCCGAGTTTTATCATCTTGCTGTTTTACAGCTACATAAGGTGGATTTCCTATTACTGCATCAAAACCACCGTTTTCCATAATTTCCTTAAACTCTTCGTTCCATTCAAATGCTTTTTCTCCTGCTATTTTTGGGTCGTCTATTAGTGAATTCCCATATTTTATATTGTTTGATAAATCGGATAATTTTCTGCCAGGTTTTGCTGTGTGTAACCAAAGCGAAAGTTTTGCTATTTCTATGCTTTCTTCATTAATATCAACTCCATAAATATTATTTTCTAAAATAGATTTATCTGTGTCAAATAATCGTATTTGAGAGCCTGTTAATTCCGAAATTAAATCGTCTATTTGTTTGTGTTCTATTATTAAAAAATCTAATGTTGCATTTAAAAATGCACCACTGCCGCAAGCAGGGTCAAGAATTTTTAAAGTAAGCAACCATTTTTTATAATTGTTAAGAGTTTCAAAAAGTTCTTTTCCTTTTTTTGATAAATTGGCATCTCCCTTTACTTTATAAGTCTTATCAATCAACAAGTTATTAATTTCTAACTCATCTTTTTTTGTTTCGCATAATTTACCAACAGTGCTTTCTACAATATAATTAGTAATGTATTTTGGGGTATAAAAAATTCCGTCTTTTTTACGTTTTGTCTTTTTTTTATTTGTTTTTTTGTCTTTTATTCTGGCAGTAATATTTTCAATTTCGTTGAGCGAATGTTCAAAAATATGTCCAAGTATATTAACATCTATTTCTGTATTAAAATTATAAGTAGATATTTTTAACGTGTTTGTTTGCAAAATGTCATCATCAATAATTAAATTTTGGTTATCTAAAATTTCATCTTTTTTAAAAAGTCCGCCATTATAAGCAGGAATTTTCCCCCATTTTTTTATATCTTTTCCCTTATCAAAATATCTGAAAAATAATTGAAATCTATTGTAAAGCGGTTTATAATCATCAAGTTCAATATATTGTTTCCATTGATTTATTATTGTTGTTATTGCATTTAGCGGAACGAGACCACGGTCTTCTGCGAAAAAGATAAATAAAAATCGGTCTAATAATTTTTGCGATTTTTTAAAAAGGGTTAATTGAGAATATTGCGGATTATTTTTTACAAGACTTTCAAAAATTTGAGTTTTAAAATGTTTATAATCTTTATAAAGTCTTTCGGAAATATCTGTTTCGTGAAGTTTTGTTTCGTCCTTTAGTTTGGCTGGCAAATCGGCAAGAATACTATTATTATTTAATAATAAATAAAAGAATTTAAAATCTTTTTTACTCAAGTCAAATAAATTAAACTCTTCATATTCAGTTGCATTATCAATATAAAATCGTAATTTTTGAAAATTAGAAGTTATTACATATTTACAAATATCATGATTTACTTTGTAACTAAATGCTTGTTCTTTTATGCTTTCAAGATTTTTGGTTTTTGTTGATTTTAATTCAATTACGGCAATAGCTTTACCACCTTTTAAAATAGCCCCATCTGCTTTTCTTGCGTCTTTCAGGTTTTTAAATTCTGTTGTTAGGTTATAATTTTTATCAGGATTTATTGTATATCCCAAAGTTTGCACAAAAATCTCTCGTAAAAAACCTTCTTGATAATTTTCTTCTTTTAGCTGTGTAATATTATGCAATCTTAATTTGTCGCCGTAAAATTTTTGAAAACGCTCAAATGCCTTATCAACTTTATCGTTATCAAGGTTTTTGAGGTATTTATTTACTACTGATTTTTGAAATATTGCCATTTATTTTTTGTGTTTAAAGTCTTTGAAGTGTATCCAGATTAAATAAAAAAAAGTCATAATAATTATACACAGCAAAATTAAAGAATTAAAACTAAAACTGCTAAAAAAACGAAGTTTTCTACCTTATTCAAAAAATTTATCCATTTTGCTACTAACAAACCAATAATTAACAACGGAAATAAAATTGTGTATATCCTATGAACAATTGAAGAAAACAAAGGATATTCATTCAAATAACCTTTACTTTCTCTTAATATCAGACTTCGTCAATTTTGACAAAATGACAGACATGTAATTTACTAATAGTGAGCGTTTTAAAATTGGACGTTATTATGAATTTAGTAAAATCTTATTTTTTCGACTTTTAACCCTATTTCTGTGAATTGCAACCGAGCAAGATTAATAAATATTATTGTATTCAAATCTACAAGGCTTAATTATGAAAAAATAATTGGACGTTCTAAAACGATTTCATGCCAATTAGTAAATGTTTAGCTGTGAAATGTTTAACTACTGACAATTTGTCTTGTTTAAAAAAAAGCAATGTTTTTATTAACGAAGTCTGATTATGCGTTTTGTATTGCTTTAATTATTGTATCTTGTGTAAAGCTCATTGCCCACGAAGCACCAATATTTATTATTTCTTCTGGTGATGTGTATGATTTATCAATTTTGACAGCAATTATTTTATTTCCATTATCAATACTTCTTGCTATTTCAAAATTAATCCAATTTCTATATCCTATTTCATCTGTATCCGCGTGTTTTTTATTTGCATTCTTTCCTATAATTACAAGCGTATAAGTTGCTTGATTTATTTTTGTAGTTAAAGCTGCTTTTATTCTTGAAATTGACCATGTTTGAATTTCATTTGGTGTAATATCATTGAATGTAAATTCAAAATTTTGATTTGCATCCCACGCTTTTAATAAATTTTTGTAATGTCTATCATTTTTGTAATCAAAACTGATAATATTTTTTTTCTTTGCCATTTTTTTTAAATTTTAATGACTGAAGTTTCGGAGTTGTAATTAGCTGGTTGTGAATATATTACAA
>JAOZQN010000641.1 GCA_029932195.1 Bacteroidales bacterium
GGTGTGAGAGGTGCATCGGCTACTTGTTGGTAGCCGACCGCCTACTCGATTAGCGGTATTTTTATTCATCTGTTAATTCAAATATTTCGGAAATTGTTATTTCTTTTTTGAAACAATCTGATGTGTAAAAATATCCAATTGCTCCGGCACTTAAATTTGTCGGTAAGTTACCGGGTTGTGATGAAAAATAACCTTCTTTCCAATCTGTTTCCATAAATAAAGCTCGTAAATAATTGTAATAATTGTCAGATAACGACATTTCTATTACCAAAATTGTATCACTTGGAATAAGTCCATGAGCAAAACCATAATAATAAGTTATGTTTGAAAATACACCTTGAATATCAGCTCGCCAATGAGTGTATGTCTTGAAATAACTCATTTCAATGTAATTTAATGTGTCAGAATACCTGTACATAGGTATCCACAACCATGAATTTGATTGTGGATAACCAAAATCATGTTTTACTACTGAAAGTGCAACTTTTCCAGTTGTATCATTTGGAAAAACAGCACTTTCATCTTTGTGTGGTATAGGTATATTGTTAAAATTAAAATCCGGTGCTTCAATTACACTATCTTTTGCAGTATAAGTTTTTCCGTTGTAATTTATGTATAAAGTATATGATTGTCCGATTTCTGCTTTTACACGATTGATAGTTTTAAAATAAGGTGTCCAAACAGTATCAATACAAATAAAGTTTATAGTGTCGTTTTGCGATGATACTATATAAACGTCTGCATTTGTAATACCTTCTGAGTTTGAATTATCAACATAATTACCCGGTTTGCTGAGTAATATTTTATGAAATGCCAATTGAGTTGTAATTCCGCCTTCTACAAACAAATCAATATTCATTTCCGAATTACCGTAATTTAATTCATCAATATTTCTGTAATCCCAAGTTTCACATGAAGTAAAAATAATTATTATTAATATGAAGAGTATTGTATTTTTCATTTTTTTAGTTTGTTAAAATTTGAAATTATAAGAGATATACGGCACCATTCTGAAAAATGTGTATAAATATACTTTCTGACTGCTAATTGAACTTTCCGATAAATTAATTCCAATAGGGTTTAAACGGTTGTAAACATTATAAACACCAATCGACCACGTGTTTTTCAAACGTCTTGAATTAGTTTTTGGGTGTAATATTGCCGAAATATCTAATCTGTGATAATCCGGCAACTTTCCGGCATTTCGTGCAGTATAAACAGGTATATTAGTTGGTGCTTCAAACGGATCTGCAATTGCATATCCGGTTGGCAAAGTTGCAGCGTATCCTGAATGATATGTCCAGAATGCACTTATCGCAATTCGTTTTATTGGTTTATAAATTACAGTAAGCCTGATGTCGTGCGGAATATTTTGTAAAGCCGGATACGCTTCGTTCCCGTTTATTCCTTCAATTTTATACATGCTTTTAGAATAGGTATAGCTTGCCTTAGTTGTCAGTTTTGAGGTTTCTCTTTTTATTTCAAACGAAATTCCGTAGTTTTCTGATATTCCGGTTTTTATCTGTGTTTCTATATAAGGATTATTAATCAATTCGGCATGGTCGATATAATCAATCACGTTGTTGATTATTTTGTAATAAGCATCAGTTGAAAACATAAGTTTATTGTTAATTTTTAAAAAATAACCTAATACAAAAATATTTGCTTTCAGAGGTTTTATATTTGGGTTTGCGGGCAACCATGTTTGCAATGAAGTATATGAAAACACACTGTTTTGTAGAACTTGGTAATATTGAGAAGTTTTGGAATAAGAGAGTTTTACTGATTGATTTTCATTTGGTTTCAAATTTACTGTTATTCTGGGCTCAAAATTATAGTTTGTATGATAAAAACCTGTTTTATTTTCGTTAATTCCGGTAGCTATCTGGTTTTCATATTGATACCAGTTTCCTTTACCTATATTTTGAAACAAAGAAAAACGAAATCCGTAATTAATACCTATCCAATTTGAAATATTTATATCGTTCAAAATATATGCAGAACTTTCGAGTGCATTTATACGAAATAAACTTTGCTCGGGAAAATTATTTTCTCCGGGAGTAAATTTATGATAAATGGAATTTATACCGAACTTGATTTTTGATTTAGAACTTATAAACCAATTATAATCAATTTTGGTTTGTATATCTTCGATACCTGTGAGCCAATTAAAGTTTTTGTTTTTTGATGTATATTCCCAGTTGTTTTGATAATTACTGTATATTACTGAAATATTAGAAAAAAGTTTTGGTGTCAAAGTAGTATTCCACCGAAAAGTAAGGGTTGTGTTTCCCCAGTAATTTGTAAAATCGTTGTTTGTTGCTATTATATCTTTACCGGTATATAACGAAAAGAAAAGTCTGTTTTTTTGATTAATGTTCCAATTAAGTTTTGCGTTAATATCAAAAAATTGAGGGACATAACTAACATTTCTGCTTGGGTTTTGGAATAAATCTCTAATACTGCGTCTTGTAGCTATCAGGTATGATGCTTTTTCTTTTGCAATCGGACCTTCTATTGCTGCATGAGCTGTTAATGTTCCAATTCCACCGGAAAATTGATGTTTGTTTTTATTACCGTCTTTCATCTGGCAATCAATAACTGACGAAACTCTGCCACCAAATTCAGCCGGTATTGAACCTTTGTGCAATTCTACATTTTTTACAGCATCGGGATTGAAAACAGATACTAAACCAAAAAGATGTGATGAATTATAGATAGGTGCTTCGTCAATTATTATAAGATTTTGGTCAGCATTTCCGCCTTGAACATGAATAGCTGATGAGCCTTCGCCCAAAGTAGAAACTCCGGTTTGTAATTGGATACCTTTTATTATATCTGTTTCGCCGAATAAAATAGGTAATTCATTAATAACTTTTGGGTTTAATGCAATAATATTAAATTCGTTTATTCTTAAAGGATTATTTTGATTGGCAGTAACAACAATTTCATTTAATTGTAGGGCATCAGGGTTTATTGCAATATTTAAGGTTTTATTATTTGCATTTTCTATTTGCTTTATCTCATTTTGGTATCCGATGAAAGAATAAATTAAAGTTACCGGAACAGTATTCAGAGTAATTGAATAAAATCCATATTCGTTCGTGCTTGTTCCGATTTTATTTTCTTTATCGTAAATTGTTGCACCAATCAATATTTCGCCGGTTTCATTATCAGAAATATATCCGCTGATAGTATAGCTTTGTGCAACACTATTTATTGAAAATAATGCGAAAAATATTATTATAAAATTTTTCTTTGTCATATTGTGTATTTTCGTTTTTGCAATTACCGCTAACGGTAACTGCTCTTGTGACGATATTTTGTGTGGGTGGTGGTGGGTTTTTG
>JAOZQN010000101.1:0-3547 GCA_029932195.1 Bacteroidales bacterium
ATAAAAACTGGGGGAACTTTTATTATAAAAACATAAAATTATTAACACCTTAGGTTGGGGGTGGGCTTATCAATGGATTATTTACAGACTGTTTATTTTGAGCTTTTTTATACAATTTCCAAAGGTAATATTTTTTAATAAAAATACCAATTATAAAAAAAATAAAAAATAATTTGTAACTTTTTTTAAACTTGTTTCGTCATACTACCAAAACGAACATAAAAAATTTAAAACTCAAATAACTAATAAACCAATAAAACAACTTATCATGAAAAATCAAGTAAAAAATCACACAGGAATTAAAGTTTTATTTATAGCATTTGCACTTACGCTTATTTTTATAGTGTTATCAATAACTACATACGGGCAAACAACTAACGAGCAAATTGCTGATTATAAATCTAAAATTGTAGTAGCAGAAGAGAGTCTTAATAGTTTGGAAACCGAACTTGAAAATGCCACAGAAAAGAAAGAGAAGAAAGGACTTAAAAAAGAAATTTCTAAAAAAGAAGAAGAAATAGAAGACTACAAAGAAGCAATTGTTGATTTAGAAAAAAATAAATACTTAGACGAAGATATTAATGTAGAAGACACTACCGAAATAAGAATTGGTAAAAAGAAGATAATAATAATTGGAGAAAAAAGTAAATTAGAGGAAAGTGTAGAAAAATTAGAAGACGGCATTGTAGAATTTAATCTTAAAATAAATTCGCATGAGCGTAATATTAAACAACTTGAAGATAGTATAAAAATAGCAGAAGCAGAAATTAAAGTAACTGAATCGGAGGAAGAAATAGAGTTGTTAGAAAATAAAATTGAACGATACGAAAACGAAATTGAACGCCACGAAGCAATAGTTGAAGCATTTGATGATGGAGTAATAGATATTGAGGACGAACTCGCTGATTTAGAAGAGACCTTAGAAGAGCTTGCCGAAAATTTAGAAGATTTAGATTTTGACTTTGATTTTGATTACGACGACATAGGTAAAAGCAGAAAGAAAAAATTTAAAGGACACTGGGCAGGACTGGAATTTGGTTTTTCAAATTACTTAAATAGTGGATACCAACTATCATTACCTACCGATGGTGAATTTATGGAACTAAATCCAGAAAAATCGTGGAACTTCTCGCTTAATATTTTACAACAAAGTGTTCCATTCTCTCGCTACATGGGCTTGGTTACTGGTGCAGGTTTTGATTGGACTTACTACAACCTAAAACAAAATATAGACCTATCTGCTCCAAACGGAATTATTGTTCCAACAGAAGTTACCGATAGAACTTATGTTAAAAATGTGCTTCAAACGGCTTACTTTAACGTGCCTTTGCTTATGGAATTTCAAATACCTACAACAAAAGACAAAAACCGTATAAATATCTCCTTCGGTGTAATTGGTAGCGTAAAATTAATGGACAGATTTAAAAAAGTTTACGAAGACAACGGTAACAGAATAAAATATAAAGTAAAAGAAGACTACCGAGTTGCTCCATACAAATACGCACTAACAGCAAGAGTAGGATACAAACACTATCAGCTTTATGCAAACTACAGCATGGTGTCTTTATTTGAAGCAAACAGAGGACCAGAACTTTACCCACTAACAGTAGGAATACATTTTTAAAAAGTGTTTAGTTTTAAGTGTTTAAATTTTAATTAGCTTTCGCCTAAAAACATTCACCCTTTCGCTTAAAGTGAAAGGGTGAACAAACTAACCAAAGAGGAATAAGAAATTTTGTAAAACAATTTCTTATTCCTCTTTTTTATGAAAAATTAATAAATTTAAGTATAAAGTAAAGATATTTTTGCTAAAATATATAATTTACTGTAATTTTGTAAATTCATACAAAAAACAAATTCAAACTCTTACTAATGTCCCAATAAGGACTTAGTAACGTGTTTGCATCTATACAAAAAAAAATGGACAACATAAAAGAAGCAGAACAATTTTATAATAAAGCGACAAACGCAGATGAAGAGAAAAACTACAAACTGTCTAAACAATACGTAGAGAAAGCTATTGAATTAAATCCAGATTATGCAGATGCTTACAATGGTCTTGCTTATCTTTTAACAGTCCATTTTGAAGAACACAAAAAAGCAAAACAATATTATAAAAAAGCTATTGAATTAAATCCAAATTTTGCAGGTGCTTATAGTGATTTTGCTACTCTTTTAACAAACCATTTTGAAGAGCATCAAAAAGCAAAACAATATTATGAAAAAGCAATTGAACTAAATCCAGATGATGAACACTATTACAACAATCTATCAATACTAATAAGAAAGCATTTTAAGAAAAAAAAAAAAAGGATAACAGAAATAAAACTTAAAAATTACAATCAGTTTAAAGAGAACGAAATAATTAATTTTACTTATCCAGAAGGGCATCCAAAAGAAAGAGAACCTTTGGATAAAATATGTATAATAGGGCAGAGTGGAACAGGAAAATCAAGTTTGCTGAAATTAATAAAATTTTATCTTACTGGAGACGACGCAGATGTGCCAAACGCAAAATTTGACACAACCACCTTACAAATAAAAACTTATGAAGAGGAAACAAAAATTTCGTTAATAAATTTTTCGCCCTATGTAGTAGAAAGTATAAAAGGCTTAGATACAGATGAGATTCTGGATTATGAATTTAAAGAAATCCAAAATATAATAGATTTTGAAAAAGCAGATCCAAAAGAACATTGGTATCCTATTCAAAAAGAGATTACAGAATATCAGAAAAAAGTAATAAATAAAAGGTTGGATCTTACAAAACGCCTTGAGAAAATAAAAGATGTAGATAAACTTCAAGCAGAGTTTTCCACCTATCATGCAGAGCTTGAATCTTGGAAAAAGCAGAATAAAAACCCATTAAAAGAATTAGATGAATTTTTAGAGCCTATTTTTTCTAAATTCTATTTAAAAGTAAATACCGAACCAAATAATTTATCCGATATAAAATTTATACCAATAGAAAGCATTAGTTACGACAACAAAGGCGAAAAAACAAGAGCCGATGTGCAAACAGAGTTCTTAAGCACTGGCACTCAACAAATTCTGGCTCGCACAGTTCCGCTTTTTGCACTAAAACCTAAAAACACAATATTACTAATAGACGAACCAGAAAATTCTTTGTATCCAAATATGCAAAAAGAATTTATAGATTTTATAACAAAAGAAAGTTGGAATAAAGAAAAAACATGTCAGTTCTTTTTTGCAACACACTCGCCTACAATTGCCTCATCTTTTGAGCCTTGGGAAATTATAGAACTACAATTTAATAAAAATGGCAAAGTAGAACAAAAACAATATTACAAAGGCGAACGGCATATAGATAATTATTTTATTCACCCCAAATATTTGAGATGGGACGATATTCACATAAAATTATTCAACAGCAAACACGAAGGAGACGAAGAGAGAGCCAAAAAATTACAAGAACTTTCTATCCTGGAGCGTGATATAGAATCAAAAGTTTACAAAGGCGAAGAGAAAAAGAAAATGATAGAAAAATATCATAAACTTGCAACAAAAATGAATGAGATTTAATTCA
>JAOZQN010000101.1:3647-14523 GCA_029932195.1 Bacteroidales bacterium
AACTCTTTCCAACCTGCCTTTTCGGCAGTTGGAAACGTGTTTGCGAACAAATAGATTTACGATTGGTTTACACCAAAAGATTTAATTCAAACTCTTTCCAACCTGCCTTTTCGGCAGTTGGAAACGTGTTTGCGAACAAATAGAAATGAGGAAATTAGATAAAACACAAATACTTTCTACTATTTACAAAAAATGGGAAGAGGAATTTGAAAATAATAATAAAAAACATCCAAAATATAATTCTTCAAAAGGAAAATTTTATAGGGATATTGTTATGAATCTTTTTTACATACAAAAAGGTTTGTGTGCATACACAGAACAAAATCTTTGTGATGAGTTTTTTTATAAAAAAAATAACTGGAAAAAAGGCAGATACAAAACGCCAAAAAATTATGAAAAAGCAGAATGCAAAGGACAATTAGAACATTACGATGAAAGTTTGAAAAGTAAAAAAGGTGAAGAAGGTAAAAAAGATTGGTTGTGGGATAATTTTTTTATGGCAGACTCCGACACCAATAGAAGAAAAGGCAGAAAATCCGTAGAAAAAGATGCAGAAGATAATTATATATTAAAACCAGACGAACCAAATTACAACGAATTTGAATTATTAGAATACGACAACAAAAGGCATATTTACAGAGCAAACAGAAATCAGACAAAAGAAAAAATAGACCAAATTGATAGAATGATAAATGAAGTTCTCGGAATGAATTATGGTATTTTGCCAAAAGAACGAGAAAAAAGCATAAAAAAACATCTCAAATATATAAAATTTAAAGAATACACTAAAAATAATATTCCTTTTGAGGCGTATCCAACAGCTATAAAAATGTATAAATAAAAACTCAAAAAAAAAAATGAAAGATCAACTAAAAAAATTCTTACCACATATTGCAATTGTGGCACTATTTGTATTAATAAGTGTAATATATTTTTACCCTATTTTGAGTGGTAAAGTTCTTAGTCAGATGGACCATAACCACAGTAAGGGCGTTGCACAAGAAATAACTGATTTTGAGGAAAAAACAGGCGAATTTTCCCTTTGGACAAATTCTATCTTTGGCGGTATGCCCTCCTATCAAGTAAAAGGAGGCAAACAATACAATGTTTATAATCCAGTCAGACGAGGTTTGCGACTCGGATTATCATATACAACTGCCTCTGTTTTATTTATTTACCTTTTTGGATTTTATTTATTACTAATTTCATTAGACATAAATAAATGGCTCAGTTTTGTAGGCTCAGTTGCTTTCGGGTTGTCGTCCTATAATATAATAATTATTATGGCTGGGCATATAACTAAGTGTTATGCAATAGCTTACATGGCTCCCGCCATAGCCGGATTTTTATTTATCTTTAATAAGAAAAAATATCTACTCGGTGGAATTTTTACTACCGTGGCACTTGGTGTTCAAATATCTACGTCGCATGTGCAAATAGTTTATTATACCGGACTATTAATTGGCTTATTGGTTGTTTACAAATTAATAATGGCAATTATTGAAAAAGAAATAAACGTTTTCGGAAAATCAATGGCAGTTGTTGTAATTGCAGTTATGCTAGCCGTTTTGCCAAATATGATGATGCTAAATCGCTACCAAGAAGTTGCAAAATATAGTATTAGGGGCGAAAAATATATCAACAAAGCTGATGATAATGATGCAGGTTTGGACAAAGACTATGCACTTGCTTGGAGCTACGGAATTAGCGAAACTTGGACATTTTTAATTCCTAACGCAAAAGGTGGTTCGTCTGGTTATATTGGTCAAAATGAAATGGTTATGAATAAATTGACAGGTGATTTTAAAGAAGCAATTAGCGAACAAAATCAGTATTGGGGATCTCAACCGTTTACTTCGGGACCTGTTTATTTGGGAGCAATAATTATGTTCCTTTTTGTACTTGCCATGTTTGTGGTAAAAGACAAAATAAAATGGTGGTTGCTTGCTGGCACAATCTTTTCCGTAATGCTCTCGTGGGGGAGTAATTTTGATTTACTAACAGATTTCTTTTTTGATTATGTGCCATTTTACAACAAATTCCGAACAGTCTCAATGACACTCGTAATTGCTAGTGCAACAGTTCCACTACTTGCAATTATTGGAGTTAATGAAATTATAAAAGACAAAACAATTATTACCAAAAATATTTACACACTTTTTGCAGCTTTTGGATTAACTGGAGGATTTGCTCTATTATTTTGGTTAGCAGCACCTTTATTCTTTTCATTTTTAAGCCCACAAGAAGCAGAATATTTTGATTCATTAATAAAACAATCGCCAGATATGGCAGCACAAATAAATGTATTTATTCCAGAATTAGAATCGGCACGACAAATGATTTTTAAAGCCGATGCTATGCGTTCGTTTTTATATATTTTATTGGCAGCAGGTTCAGTTTTTCTTTTTGTAAAAATGAAAGAATTTAAGAAACAATATCTTTTTATCGCACTTGGTGTGCTGATTATTGCAGACATGTGGACAATTGACCAAAGATATTTGAATGCCGACATGTTCCAAAGAAAAAGTGCAGTAGCCAACGAATTTAAGGCAACTCCTGCCGACGAAATTATTTTAAAAGATAAAGATCCTAATTACAGAGTTTTAAACCTAACAAAAAGTGTTTTTAACGATGCTTTTACTCCATATTTTCACAAATCAGTTGGAGGTTATCACGGAGCTAAACTACGTAAATATCAAGATATTATAGATGTTTATCTTGCTCCATATATTCAGGCAATTATGTCGTCTGCACAACAAAACCCCGAAGTAGATGTGCTGGCAGAGTATGCACCACAAATGCAGGTTTTTAACATGTTAAATGTCAAGTATATAATTGAAAATCCAAATATTTTTCCTTTTGTAAATCCACATGCTTTTGGCAATGCTTGGTTTATTGATGATTATAAAATAGTAGATTCTTACGATGACGAAATTGGTAATTTAGATAAAGTCAATTTGCAGAGAACCGTTGTTGTAAATAAAAAGAATATAGCTGATTACAAACTTCCAGAACTAAATATTTCTGCAAACGACTCAGGAAATATTATTTTGGAGACCTACAAACCAAATCATTTAACTTATAAATCTAATTCTACAAAAACAGAATTTGCTGTATTCTCAGAAATTTATTATCCAAAAGGCTGGCAGGCATATATTGATAATAAGGAGGTTGAGCATATAAATGTAAACTATATATTGAGGGGCTTAGAAATTCCTGCTGGCAAGCACACAATAGAATTTAAGTTTGAACCAAAATCATATTATATTGGAAAAACAATTGCAATTATAGGTTCATTATTAGTTTTACTCTCATTTTTAGGATTAATCGCAAAAATAATTTTAGATAAAAGAAAAATAGAAACTAAAAAAATAGCAGAAAAAAGTTAAGTGTCTTATTTTTAGTCGTTAATAAATGAACGATCAGAAAACTAACAAATTATTCTTATTTTATTGATTTTTGTCATTATTTATTAAATAAACTATCTATATATTTGCATAAATATAAAAACCAATATATTATGAAAATAGAAGATTTAAAACCCGAACAATTACAGGCAGCGGCAGATATGCTAAAAGCAATTGCCCACCCAATAAGAATGTCTATACTTGCTGTTCTTGAGGACGAAAAAAAGATGAGTGTAACAGAAATCTACGAAAGTGTTAATGTAGAGCAATCTACAGCATCTCATCATCTTGGAATTTTAAAAGACAAAGGTGTTTTGAGTTCGGAAAGAGTAGGTAAGAAAACTTATTACAAACTAAAACACAACAGATTATCTAATATTATTGGTTGTGTTGGGGCTTGTGTTGTAGAATAAAGTCCTAATTTTATTCACCCGCTCACTTGAAGTGAGCGGGTGAATAAAATTAGAATTTTTTAAATCCCATAATCTCTCTAACAGAACTGAGCGTTTTTCTTGCATTTATTCTTGCTTTTTCCGCTCCTTGTTCTGCTACTTTGCGAAGATATACATCGTTGTTATAAATTTCGTTAATTTTTTCTCTAAAAGGAGTTGTGAAATTGATAACATCTTCAGCAAGTTGTTTTTTCATGTCTCCATATCGTATCTCGCAACTATTATATTTGCCGTCAAAAAACTGGACTACATCTGGTTTTGAGACTAATTTCATCAATGTAAATAGATTTTTTATAGCCTCTGGTTTTTCCGAATTTTGTTCAGTTGGACCAGAATCTGTAACAGCTCTCATTATTTTCTTTTTGATAACTTTTGGGTCGTCTGCCAAATAAATTCCATTTCCTTCCGATTTTCCCATTTTTCCAGAGCCATCTAATCCAGGAACTTTAACAAGCTCGTTACCAAAATTATATGCCTTCGGAATATTAAAAAAATCTGTTTTATACATTTTATTAAATCGGCGAGCAAATTTCCGAGTCATTTCCAGATGTTGCTCTTGGTCTTTGCCAACGGGGACTTTGTGTGCATTGTGAAGCAAAATATCGGCAGCCATAAGAACGGCATAAGTTAATAAACCGGCGTTAATATTTTCTGGTTGTTTTCTAATCTTCTCCTTAAAAGTTGTTGTTCGTTCCAATTCTCCAACGTAGGCGTTCATGCTTAGAAGTAGATATAATTCAGTTACTTCTGGCACATCGCTTTGGATATAAATTGTTGCCACATCGGGATCTATTCCGCAGGCAAGATATTCGCTAAGAACCTTTCTTACGTTATTATGTAAATCTTTTGGATTTGGGTGTGTTGTAAGTGAATGGTAATCAGCAACAAAAAAATATGAATTGTTTTCATGTTGCATTTTCACAAAATTGGTTAAAGCACCAAAATAGTTTCCTAAATGGAGATTTCCTGTTGAGCGTATTCCGCTTAATACTGTTTGCATTTTTTTTATGTTTTATAATTGTTTATGTTCCTATTTTTAAGAAAGTCGTATAATAAAAAGTTTTGCTACAAAACAGAGGCCATAACCTTTTTAATACTTTTAATGAACTACTTATATTTCCCAAAAGATTACCTTCTCATCTTCTGCTGCCGAAATAATCTGATTATCATTTACAAATGATATTTTATTTAGCAATCCGTTGTGTCCTTTTAAAATATATTTTTCTTGCTTGTTGCTTGTTGTAAAAACAATAATATCACAAGCCTCGTTTGCCTGACAGGCAGCAATTGTTGCTTGCGAATTTAATGCAACCGAATATATCAAAAAATCTTTCTGTATATAATAACTATTTTGAGCGGTCATATCGTAAAAAGCTATTCTACGGTCTTGTCCACCAGCTAAAATTTTATTATTCTTGTAATCCAACTGAAATACTTTATCTACGTTTTCTTTTTTTAACGTTTTGATAACCTTGCCAATAGCTAGGTCTATAAAATTTATCGCACCACTTTCGTCGGTAATTGCAAGAGTTGTTTTGCTCTCATTTAAGCAAAAATGAGCAAAACTAGATTTTGTTATTTGCCGCTGATAACTAGTTCTGTTCAAGAATATATTGTATTTAATAATTTCGTTACTTAAAAGAGCAATAATTATTGTGTGCGAATCTAAAAATGCTACTTTTCGGACTGGTAATTCCTGCAAATTTTCTATTTTATTCCAAAAACCATAATTATAAATATAAATATCTGATTTTCCTGCAGTTCCTTGACTTGTTACTACAAAAATTTCTTTTTCAGGAAGTTTATCTATAGAAAAAATTGTAGGAGCTATCTGTTTTTTATTTACTCCATCATTTATTTTTGGCAGTTCTATTTCTTCAATAAGTTTACCTGTTTTATATTCCAAAACCTGTATAACTCCCTTACTTGTTGCAACATATACAAGTTCATTCTCTATAACAAAATCTTTTGCCAGCCCATCTGTTTTAAAAATACTTTTGGGTTTTACGACCTCCTGAGCAATTAATTGTGTAATTAATAAGAATATTACACCTAACAAAAATATTTTTTTCATAAAATAGAAATTTTAAAATAGGGAAAAAGTTGTCAAGTTGTCAAGTTGTCAAGTTATCAAGTTTAAAGTTTGTTCCATTTTCATACAAATTCAAAGTTTTATTATCATATTGAATTATAGACAAATAGATGTATTTAAAAATAAATATATTTTCTTTAAAATAGAACTAATTTTTCACTTTTAACTTGTCAATATAAGTAGTTGAATAAATAAAAATGACACTTTTACATTTTGTAATATACTTATTATCAAATGTAAACCAATCATAAATCGCCAATTTAAAATTATCCATCTATTTAGTTGAATAAATAAAAATGACACTTCTGTGTTTTGTATGCCTCTGTATTTCAGGCGACAGCAAAATTATTCATTGTTCATTATTTATCTTATTTTTAATTTTCAAAAGTATAAAAAGATTTTTGTATTTACAAAAATTGGTTTACATTTATTTTTATTATAATAATTTTCACTAAACTTCTAATATACTTATTAATACTGAATTATAAGTTACAGAACTTAATTTGATTATACTATTTTTTGCAAAAATGAAAAAAAAATACTTATTTTGTAAAAATAAACAAGTTACATGTTACAAATTATAAGTTTTGTAAATAGTTTAAAATCTTGAATATACAAACTATTATGAAACAAATACATATAAAACAATACTAAAACTTACAATAAACTATTAAAATAAAAAAAATGACAAAAACAACAGAACTTAAAAAAACAGCCACACAAGTTAGGCGAGATATTGTTCGGATGGTAAATAAATCAAAATCAGGACATCCAGGAGGTTCGTTGGGCTGTGCAGATTTTTTGGTAGCACTATATTTTGACACCATGAAACACAATCCTGAAAATTTTACTCTTGATGGCAAAAACGAAGATTTATTCTTTCTATCAAACGGACACGTAGCACCAGTTTGGTATAGCGTATTGGCACGTGCAGGTTATTTCCCTGTAAAAGAACTATCTACGCTCCGAGAATTAGAATCTCGTTTGCAAGGACACCCAACAACAGAAGAAGGTTTACCAGGAGTAAGAATTGCCTCTGGCTCGCTTGGTCAAGGGCTTTCAGTTGCGGCAGGTGCAGCTGTTACAAAAAAGATAAACAACGACAACTCTCTCGTTTTCAGTCTTCATGGCGATGGAGAATTACAAGAAGGGCAAATTTGGGAAGCAGCAATGTTTGCCAATGCAAAAAAATTAGACAATCTAATTGCAACAGTAGATTACAACAAAAAACAAATTGATGGTTCTACAGACGACGTTTTAACTCTTGGAAATCTGAAAGACAAATGGTTATCTTTTGGATGGGAAGTTTTGGAAACCAACGGAAACGACATGGAGCAAATAACTGCCACCCTCCAAAAAGCCAAAGGAATGACAGGAAACGGAAAACCAATAGTTATTCTAATGACAACAGAAATGGGTATGGGAGTGGACTTTATGATGGGAACTCACAAGTGGCATGGTGCTGCACCAAGCGATGAGCAAACCAAAACCGCCCTCGCACAACTTGAAGAAACTCTTGGTGATTATTAATTTTTTTTAATAAATATTTAGATATTTAGACGTTTAGACGTGCCACATGGCACGTCTCTACATGTGTTTTATATTATTTTTTTTATGTGCGATACTTTTATAGCAACTCCAAAATACACCAAAAATAAAACATTTATTTTTGGTAAAAACTCTGATAGAGAGCCGAATGAAGCACAGTCTATTTTACATATTCCACGTAAAAAACAGACTGATTCGTTGCTAAAATGCACATATATTTCTATTCCGCAAGTAAAACAGACAAATGCAATAATTATTTCCAAACCATTTTGGATGTGGGGAGCAGAAATGGGCATTAACGAACACGGTCTTGTTATTGGAAATGAGGCAGTTTTCTCAAAAATTAGTGCCAAAAAGAAGTCAAAAGTATTAACAGGAATGGATTTAATCCGACTTGCCCTCGAACGAACAAGTAATGCCGAAGATGCTATAAATACAATAAGCTCGCTAATAGAGAAATACGGGCAGGGAGGCAAAGGAGGTTATAAAAATAATCTCTACTATTTCAATAGTTTTATTATTGCCGATAAAAAATCTGCATGGGTAATGGAAACCGCTGATAACTATTGGGTTGCAAAGAAAATAGAAAGTTATTATTCAATATCAAACCGACTAACAATTGATAACGATTTTGATTTATCAAGCAAAGATATTGAAGTTTTAGCTCGAAAAAATGGGTTTGTTAAAAAAAATCAGGAATTTAGTTTTAAAAATGCTTTCTCCGATTGGTTTTTCACATATTTTAGTAAAAGCAAGCAACGACTTGATGCTACTTGCAATCTCGCTACCCCTTCTGGCGAATTTACTATAAATTCTGCAATTAAAATTTTAACATCTCACCATGAAAATAATTTTAGACCACAAAAAAATTATGCAGGAGGCTCTGTTTGTATGCACGCAAACGGAATGCTAAATCCTACACAAACAACTGGCTCTATGATTGTTGAGCTACACAAAGATAAGTTGCCAAAAATTTTACTCACAGGAACATCAAATCCTTGTTTGTCTCTCTACAAGCCCTTTGTTTTTGGAGGAAATGCAATTCTTGAAAACAATATAACTGAGCCAAGCCAAAGTTTTGATAATTCGCTCTGGTGGACAGCAGAAAAATTCCACAGACAAGTAATAAAAAATTATCCTGAAAATGTTAAATTATTTAAAAATGACTTGAAAGAAACTCAAAAGAATATTTTAGAAAACTACAATAATATTTTTGATGATTTTGAAAAAACAAATAAATATTCAGAAACTGCAATAAAGCTACATTTATCTAAAATTTCTGAATGGTCGGATACTTTGAAAAATAAAAATAACAAAGAAAAAAGTAACCTTTTTTATAAAAACTTTTGGAAAAAACAGAACAAATTTGTAAATTTAGAAAATTAAAATTAGGAATTTTCAAACAAAAACGAATCAAGAATTAAAAACTTTCCGAACTATTTAAGTAGTCATACAAAAGTTTCTTAACAATTATTTTTGATTAATTAATTTATTTTCAAGTATATACCAATCGTAAATTTAAAATTATCAATCTACTTATGTTAAAAAAACTTGTCATATTTTTTATATTTTTTTCTATATCCTACCTTTCTACAGGGCAAGAGATTATATTACTTGAAAGTGATTTTTCACAAACTCCAATAGGAAAAAATACATCTTATTTTGCTGATGAAAATAGAGAATTTTCTCTAGACCAGATTATTGCATTTGACTATGAAGGAAAATTTATTAAATCTGAAAAAGATATATTATTTTTTGATTATCAGTATTCTACACATTGGATAAAATTTACTGTAACAAACAACACCAAAGATGCCAATAATGTTTTTTTACTAATTGACTATCCGCTTTTGTATAAAATAAAAGTCTTTTTGCCTACAAAAAAAGACGAAAAAATAGAATACGACACTCTTTTTGCTGGCGATGGATTTAATTTTGACAAAAGAGAATTAAAATTAGCCACAAATGCTTTTAAATTGCCAATAAAACAAGGAGAAACTAAAACCTTTTATTTGTCGGTAGAAAGCGATGGAGATTTGGTTTCTTTGCCTATTTCTCTTGCCACAAATTCGTCCATTCTTGCTAAAATAACCAAAAGAAATGTGCTTAAAGGCTTGTTTTACGGTATTTTATTCCTTATTATCATAATAAATCTATTTTATTTCATAAACATGAAAGACAAGGTTTATTTGGTATATGTTTTATATGTCTCTGTGCTTGGTGTTTATGTTGCTTTAAGAGATGGTTTTGCTTTTCAATATTTTTGGCCAGATTTTCCTGTATGGAATAATATTGCTGTTGCTATTTTTGCTATGCTAATAATTGTTTTTATCTTGAAAATAGCTCAAATGACGCTTGATACAAAAAAGCAACTTCCAAAATTACATACAATACTGAAATATTTTATTTGGATAACTATTGTTAGTTTATTACCAGTTTTTTACCTCCCATATTATCGTTTTTATATAAATTTTGGAAATATTTTAGCATTGCTGGCTATAATAATAGGGACAGTTACAGTTATAATTGCTATAAAAAAGAAATTATTTTTTGCAAAATATTTTATAATAGCAATATCATTTCTTATTTTAGGAACGTTTACAGTTGTTATGAAAAATAGTGGTGCTTCTGGGATATTTCAGTTTGAGTTTTGGTTCAAAATATTGGTTGGAATAGAAATAATAGTATTGGCTTATGGATTGTCGGTTAGATTTAACAATTTACTAAAAGAATCTAAACAACAAGCAATTAGCAGATTAGAAGAGATAAATAAATTAAAAGATAAAGCAAATAGAGAATTAGAAATAAAAGTAGAAGAGCGAACACAAGAGATTAAACAAAAAAACGAAGAGCTAAAAGTTGTTATTGAAGAAATAAACGTTCAGAAAGAGCATATTACTCTACAAGCCAGCAATTTAAAAACATCAAATTTGCAACTTATAGAAAGAAATAGTGAAATAAACCAACAAAAAGAAGAGATACAAACACTAAAAGATGAGATTGAGAAGCATAGAGATATTGTTCTTGAGCAACAACAAAAAATCACAGATAGCATTGGGTATGCAAAAAGAATTCAAAATGCTGTTTTTCCAAGTATTGAAATATTAAAAGATAATTTTTCAGATAGCTTTATTCTTTTTAAACCGAGAGATGTTATTTCTGGTGATTTTTATTGGTTTAAAAAAGTTGAAAATAAAATTTTTGTTGTTGTAGCAGATTGCACAGGACACAGTGTTCCTGGTGCATTTATGAGCCTGCTTGGGATAAGTTCTTTAAACGAAATGTTGTCTAAAGAGAATAATTGCACTGCTGCGGAAATATTGGATAGTATGCGAAATAAAATAAAAACAACATTAGACCAAACGGGTAAAATAGAC
>JAOZQN010000642.1 GCA_029932195.1 Bacteroidales bacterium
AAAAATAAAACATTGATTTACATCTTTTTATCAACTCCGAAACTTTAGTAAATAACAAACCAATAATTAGAACAATAAAAGAAAATTTTGTATTTCCTGATTTTGAACATGATACAGAGTTAATTTGGACATTGCTGTTTAATGGTGGCTTTATAACACCAATTCAAGAAGTTTCACTTCATAGATACGAATTTAGAATACCAAATTTTGAACTTAAATTCGTGTTCACAAATATAATATTAGAATGGATAAGAACAAGATATAAATTTAATCAAGATTTATTAATAAACACTTCTAATGATTTAATAAATAATAATTTATCCGATTTTGAAACAGGATTTAAACAAATACTTGGAGACACTTTAAGTTATTTTGATACATCATCTAATAAACAAGGCGAACAATTTTTTCACGTTTACACACTTGGCTTGCTTGCTGTTTTAAGTGATGATTATATAATTAGTTCAAACAGAGAAAGTGGCGAAGGACGATATGATATTATTTTAATTCCACGTAATACAAAAAACAGTGGGATAATAATTGAGATAAAACATATTGAAAATCAGCAAGAAACGGAGAAACAGAAAGATTTTATAAACAGAGTAAATAACAAAATAGATGAAGCATTAGAACAAATAGAACGAAAAAAATATTATAAAACACTACTTGCACACAGAATAGAATTAGAAAAAATAAAAAGAGTTCCAATTATTTTTGCAGGGAAAGAACCATATATTACAAAATTACCAACACGATAATAAAAAAGCGTATATCATTTGCTTTGATGTCAATATTTTGTGTGGGTGGTGGTGAGTTTTTTCGCTACGCTCAAAACCCACCACCACCCACACAAAATATCGACACAAGAGCAGTTACCGTTAAAAACAATAAAATGAAAACAAAAAATAAATCCGAACAAATTTTTGATTTGTAAAATAATTAATTTACCTTTGCAATATTAAATTAAATAATTTTGAGCCAAAAATTAAAAAAAATATGCCAACAATTTCAATGTTTTATGGAATAATTATTAGAATGTATTATGCACCAAAAGAACATAATCCACCACATATTCACGTTTATTATCAAGATAAAACAGCCGTAATAAATATAAAAGATTGCGAAATAACAAAGAGCAATTTGAAAAAACGACAATTAAGAATTGTAAAAGCTTGGATTGAGTTACACAGAGACGAATTATTAGCAAATTGGACTTTATGCCAAAATGGTGAAAAACCGTATAATATTGAACCTTTAAAATAACAAATTATGTATTTTGCAGTTAAAAAAGTAGAACCAGAAAATGATTATTTTTTGCTACTTACATTTGAAACAGGAGAGCAAAAACGTTTTGATATGAAACCATATCTTGACATTGGTATTTTTAAAGAATTAAAAGATATTGAAATTTTTAATACTGTTCGTAAATCTTTTGATACAATTGAATGGAGCAACAATGCAGACTTAGACCCTGAATTATTATACGAAAAAAGCAAAATTATTGCAAATTAAAAAATACTTTTTTCTAAATTTTAAACTACAAACTAAAAATATATGATATAAAATAATATAACTAAAAATATTTAAAATAAAAAGCGTTAGCTTTTTTCTTGTCTAAGAAATCATCCAAATTTTAAGACCACAAGAAAATAAGTGAGAACGCTCACGCCTCTGGCGTGGGCTGTACTTATTTGTGGTCGTGGTTTTTGGATGAACCTCTTAGACAAATAAAAAAGTGCAGTTCCCACGCTTTTTTTATGTCCAAATTTTAATTTATAAATCTTGTTTTTGCGGAACTTTGAAAAACAAACAATACTTTTTTAATATGAAAAATACAAATTTTTTCAGAGTGTTTATGCTTGCATTTATGGTAGTTGCAATTAGTTTTTCTGGATGCAAAAAAGACGAAGATGATGACGATGATAATATAGATGTTACAGAAGTTGCAGAAGATAAAGAAAATATCGCTAGCAGTTTTGATGATATATTAGGTGGAATTGTGGCACTGAAAGATGGAGATGCAGTTACGGCAATAATTAATTTTACGAATATCCAAGATGGCGAAATATTAAACGAAGAGTGGATAGAAAATATTATAGAAGAACTTGATATATATATAGATTATGACTATATAGAAGATAATTTAAGATTTAATTTTTATAATTATGTAGGAACATATACTTGGAATTTTACTACAGAAACTTGGAGCAAAAACAATAGTCCTTCTGATAAAATTATTTTGGAATTTCCTTCTGAAAGAAATAATAGCACGAACAATGCTATTTTAACATTAAATTCGTACAACGACCAAAGTGTAACTTTTGATGGAGAGCAATATTGGTTACCAACTTCTTTGCAAATGGATTTAAAAGTAGATAACGCAGACATAATAAATTTAACTGTAAATAATGTTAGTTATTACAACAGTGATTTTTCTATTCCAACAGATATTGATATAGATTTAACCATTGTGCCATATAATTTTTCTATAAAAGCAAATAGAGAAAGTTCAACAAAATTCCATTTTGATGTAGAATATGATAACAATGGTTCGGATAATTTTTCTTTCGTTGCAGATGTTACACTCGCTCACTCGGACTACGAAAATATTGATTTTGAAGAAGATATTACTTATGCAACAGGCGAAATAAAATACGATAACCTGTCTTTTCCTTTCGAATGCGATATTGAATCTCTAATGGCATTTGACGACCCAACAGAATCTCAAATAAATTCGCTGATAAATGTAGATGTATTTTTTAATAGCATAAAAATTGGCGATTTAGAATATCAAGACAATAGTGGCAATATAGAAATATTTATTATATATAAAGATGGAAGTTCTGAAAATACAGACCGATATTACAAAGACTTCCTCGAAGAATTAGAAGCTATGCTAATTTTATATACAGGTGAATGGTACTTGGATTTAAAGAAAAGAAAAAAATGTTAAAATATATAAGTATTATTATTATTTGCCTAACAAATTGGACGCTATTTAATTGTAAAACTTTTGCACAAGAAAATAATAACAACATATTTAAACATCAAATAGGGATAAATGCTTCCGACTTTGTGAATATGATTTTTAAATCTCAAACTAATTCTTTTGACATTAATTATTCTTTTGCATTATCTAAAAAAAATCTTTTACGAACCAGTTTGAACTTTTATCAAATTACTACAGAAGATGGATATATTGATGCTGGAACGAGAATTGGGTATCAAAGAATATTCCTCAATAGAAAAAGATGGTTATATTATTATAGTATAGACTTTATGGCTTCTTATTTACTGAAGTTTCGGAGTTGTAATTAGCTGGTTGTGAATATATTACAAAAACGG
>JAOZQN010000643.1 GCA_029932195.1 Bacteroidales bacterium
TTAATAAATATTATTATTTGATAAAATGGCAAAATTTAGATTTAGAGCATTAGAAGAGCTTTTGAAAAGAGAGCCTGTAAAAGTGGAATTTCCGTCCAATAAAGTCTCCGATTATTTTGGTATAAATGTTTTTAGTTTAGAAACTATGCAACGTTTTTTATCAAAAGATGCTTTTAAAAATGTGAAGCAAGCAATTGATACTGGCAAAAGAATTGACAGAACTATTGCAGACCAAGTAGCAAATAGTATGAAGGAGTGGGCAATTAGCAGAGGAGCAACACATTACACACACTGGTTTCACCCGCTCAATGATGCTACGGCAGAAAAGCACGATGCTTTTTTTGAAATAGATTCCAATGGAAAAAGTTTTGAGGCATTTAGTGGAGAGTTGCTTGCACAACAAGAACCAGACGCATCTAGTTTTCCGCATGGAGGCATCAGAAACACCTTTGAAGCAAGAGGTTATACAGCCTGGGACCCCTCATCTCCAGCTTTTGTAATTGATAAAACTTTATGTATCCCTACAATTTTTATTTCCTACACAGGGGAAACGTTGGATTATAAAGCTCCTCTTTTAAAATCTTTGCATGTGCTTGATAAGGCGGCTGTTAGAGTGTGTAAATATTTCAATAAGGATGTTACAAAAGTAATTTCAACACTTGGTTGGGAGCAAGAGTATTTTCTTATTGATGAAGCCTTATACAATGCCAGACCAGATTTAGCTCTCACCAACAGAACTTTGATGGGACATTCTTCTGCAAAAGACCAACAGCTTGATGATCATTATTTTAGCTCAATTCCTCTGAGGGTTCTTGAGTATATGAAGGAATTTGAAATAGAGGCTCACAAACTTGGAATACCTGTAAAAACAAGGCATAATGAGGTAGCACCAAATCAATTTGAATGTGCTCCAATTTTTGAAGAAGCAAACCTCGCAAATGACCACAATCAACTCCTTATGGATTTGATGCACAAAGTAGCAAAAAGACATAAATTTAAAGTGCTTTTTCACGAAAAACCTTATGCAGGAATAAATGGTTCGGGGAAACACAATAATTGGTCTATGGCAACAGATACGGGAGTAAATCTTATGAAACCAGGTAAAAAACCAGAGGCGAATTTTCAATTTCTAACTTTTTTAATCAACACTGTAAAAGCGGTAAAAGATAATAGCGATATATTGCGAGCAAGTATTATGTCGGCAGGAAATCAGCACAGACTTGGGGCAAATGAAGCTCCTCCAGCAATAATTTCTGTTTTTCTTGGAAAAGAATTAAGCAAAATGCTCAACGAATTAGAAGAGCGTGTTTCCAACAAAAAAATGACTGCCGACGAAAAAACAGCCCTAAAACTTGACATAGGAAAAATTCCTGAAATTTTATTAGACAACACCGATAGGAATAGAACTTCGCCTTTTGCGTTCACAGGAAATAGATTTGAATTTAGAGCAGTAGGCTCGGCAGGAAACTGCGGAGGACCTATGACTGTTTTGAACACTGCTGTTGCAGACCGTCTTACAAAATTTGCCAATGAATTAGATGAGTTAATTGCAAAAGGAATAAAGAAAGACGAGGCTATTTTTCAGATTTTAAGAAATTATATCACCGATTCTAAAAGTGTTAGGTTTGAAGGAAACGGATATAGTAACGAGTGGATAAAAGAGGCAAAGGGTAGGGGATTGAGCAATATTACATCTCCGCCAGAGGCATTTAAAGAATATTTGAGCGAAAAAACGATTGAGCTTTTTAAACAAAATAAAGTTCTAACAAAGAGAGAATTAGAGTCAAGATATGAAATAAAAATTGAAGAGTTTGCTAAAAAAATTCAGATAGAATCAAGAGTTCTTGGCGATTTATCAATGAATCATATAATTCCAACGGCAATTGATTATCAAAAAAGACTTATTGATAGTGTAAATGGTTTGAAAAATATTTTTTCGGAAGAAGAGTATCAGGAATTATCGGCACGTCGCAAAGATGTTATTCGAAAAATTGCTCATCATACAACCTCCATAAGTAAAAAGGTGCAAGCAATGACAGGTGAACGTAAAAAAGCTAATAAAATATCAGATTATGTAAAAAAAGTAGATGCTTATTACGCAAACGTAAGTCCATTCCTCGAAGATATTCGTTATCATATTGATAAATTGGAACTTATTGTAGATAACGAACTTTGGCCTCTCCCAAAATATCGTGAACTTTTATTTTGAATTGGTTAACTATGGAGACGTGTCGTTGTAGTGGAGACGTGCCACTTGGCACGTCTCTACAAGTTTTATATTTCGTTTAAAATAATTTTGCTACTTACTTCCATAATTTGTTTGTAGGAAAAACTTACTCCACAATATTGTTTTTCGGATAAATTTACTGCTTTTTCTATTTTTTTTCTCGATTTTTCTAAATCTTTGCCTGTAAATTCGTAGGTAACGTGCATTTTTGTAAAATGTTTTGGGTGTTCTTCGGTAACGTCTGCATCTACATGAACCTGAAAATCATCGAATTGAACTCTCATTTTTCGCAAAATAGAAACTACGTCCATTGAAGTGCAACCTGCCAGAGCTGCTTGCATTAATGCTTTTGGTCGTGGACCTTTGTTCTCTCCACCAACTTGTTCGCCTGCATCAATCATAAATTTATGATTATTTACCTCCATTTCAAAAGACATTTTGTCTGCAAATTTACTTGTTACTCTTTGTGCTTTCATTTTATATTTTTTTATTATGAATGTAGTAAGTCAAGAGCAATCGCTTGACCGTATTAATTTATTTTGCAAAAGTATTCTTTTTTTTACAGAAAAACAAACATGTGAATAATTAGATGTGTTAATTTGTGGTAAATGCCATTTATAACAAGCTAGTTAAGGTTAAGTAGTTAGTTAAAAGTTTTCTGACTATAACGTTTTTTGTTGAAAATGTAATCTACACGTTAAAGTTTATTCCTGACTTACTAACGTGCCGTAGGCACTTAGTAACGTCTAATTTAATACGATAAATGTATTATAAAAACATGAAATAAATAGAAATCAATGATTTGTAATTTCAATAAAAAACGTTATAATAAGTAAATTTCGTATTCGTTCCTTAACAGTTCAGGTTCAGGAGAACTTTCTAACAGTCCAGGAGAGCTTTTTAAGTGTTCAGAATAGTTTTCTAACTATTCTGGAGAACCTTCTAACTGTTCAGGGTGGCTCTCTAACTATTCAGGAGAGTTTTCTAACTGTTCAGGAGAACTTTTTAACTGTTCAGGGGAGTTTTCTAACCACTCAGGGTAACTTTTTAACTGTTCAGGGTAACTTTCTAACTTTTTTTTAATAAAGAATAATAGTTTGGACGTTGCCCTGAATAGA
>JAOZQN010000644.1 GCA_029932195.1 Bacteroidales bacterium
ACACCTAAAATTCAGTGATTTATAATTTCAACAAAATCCGTTATAATCAGGAAAAATAAAATAAAAATAATTCATTTTCTAAATCATTATCTCGATAACGGTTTAGTATAAATCAATACTTATATGGTTCTACAAGATTATTTACGCATAAAATATATTTTACAAATGTTCAAAAAAAATACTTATTAAAAAAGTGTAATTCTAAACTTGTCTGACAGCCTTTTTAATTAATGCAACTTTATTTTAGACTTTGGACATAAATAATTTTGAATTAACAATTAAAAAATATAAATTTGAAAAAAAGGCTACCTGCGTAAAGTTGGATAAAAAATATACCTTTGACAAAGTTTTTTTTACTTTGTTAAAGTTATGGATAATGCTAATGTGTTGATAATTACAACTTTGACAAAGGCGAAACTTTATTATAAAAAAAACAAGGCAACATGAGTAGCCTAAAAACCCACATAAAAATGAAAACAAAAATTATTTTACTACTAATTCTAAGCATTTTTTGCCTGCAAACTTTTGCACAAACAAAAACTGTTACAGGAACTGCATTTGGTGTAGATAAAAATCCTGCTTATATTTATAATAAAAATAAGTATATCGGAAAAACAGATTATTACGGGAATTTTGCTGTAAGAGTTAAAGAGACAGATACTCTAACTTTTAGCTCCTATGATTGTGTGAGTAAGCAAATTGTAATTTCAGAAAAATCAGTTATTAATAATTCTCTTTATAAAATCAACCGTGTTCGTCTTCCAGAAGAATGTATAATACCAAAAATTCCTAAAAAAATAGGATTTATTGAAGATAAAAGAAGCAAGGAAATTTATGGAAAAGTGTGTAATAAAGAAGGTTTAGGAATTGATTCAGTAATAGTTTTCAAAAACAACCAATTTGTTTGTTATACAGATAGTCTGGGAAACTATTCACTTCAAGCTTTTTGGGATAGAGATAGATTAATCCTTGATAAAATTGGCTTTCAAGAACAACAGTTTTCTGTCGCAAAAGATTCGGTATTTAACACTATACTATTTAAAGCAACCAAAACTGTAACAGGAACAGTGGTAGGTGAAAATGGAAGAATTTTACGAGGAGTAGTTGTTTCTGTAAATGAAAACTCAAAAAGAATCACAGATTATGACGGAAAATATTCTATTGAAGTAAATGAAAACGACATATTACAATTTAGACATCCAGGGTTTATAGAACAAAAAATTGCAGTTGCTGGAAAGTTAGTTATTAATGTTACATTAATTGAAAAAGAATATAAAGAATATGTTGTTGATATTCCTCGTCCACCTGGAGGAGTAAGAGAGAAAGTAATACCTTATTCTGTATTAACAATTCAATATACAAAAAAACAAAAAATATTTTTCTGGTTCAGGAGACTAAAAAATAAAATATTTCCAAAAAAATTAAAATAAGTTATTGTTTTTAATAATTTTGCAAAATAATAATAATGTGTAAACCAATCGTAAATCGTAAATTTAAAATCATAAATTTTTATGTTAAAACACTCTTTAAAAATCCTATTATTTCTTCCTTTTTTTATGTTGCAAAGTATATTTTTGCCAAAGGAAGCTGTTGTAACAGAGCAAAATACAGTAACCGACCCTCCATTTATTGGATATAATTCTCATTGGACAGATTCCGTTCTCGCAACAATGACATTAGACCAAAAAATAGGACAACTTTTTATGGTTGCTTCCTATTCCAACAAACATGCAAATGGCTATCAAAAATCTGTAAATAAGCTAATTGACAATTATCATATTGGTGGAGTAATATTTTTTCAGGGAGGACCTGTAAGGCAGGCACAAATGACAAATAGTTATCAAGCTAATTCAAAAATCCCTCTTATGATTGCACAAGATGCCGAATGGGGACTCGGAATGCGACTTGATAGCACAATTGATTATCCGCATCAAATTATGCTCGGAGCAATTCAGGACGAAAGTTTGATTTACGATATGGGAATAGAAATTGCTCGCCAATGCAAACGAATTGGAGCTACCATAAATTTTGCTCCCGTTATTGACATCAATAATAATGCAAATAATCCAATAATTGGAGTCCGTTCGTTTGGCGAAGACAGGCTGAATGTTACCCGCAAAGGATATGCGTATATGATTGGTATGCAAGACGAAAGAGTGCTTGCCGTAGGAAAACATTTCCCCGGACATGGCGACACCGACAAAGATTCTCACAAAGATTTGCCAATTATAAATCACAACAGAGCGAGGCTGGATAGCATAGAAATGTATCCGTTTCGTGAGCTAATAAACAAAGGTTTGGGAGGAATGATGATTGCTCATTTATTTATCCCAGCTCTTGATAATAAGGCAAATACACCATCAAGTTTGTCGTCGGCAGTTGTAACAGATATTTTGAGAAACGAGCTTAATTTTAAAGGCTTAATTTTTACCGATGCTCTTGGAATGCAAGGAGTTACAAAATTTCACGAAACAGGAGATGCTGATTTACAGGCACTTTTGGCAGGTGTGGATATTTTACTTATGTCGGAAGATGTGCCAAAGGCTTTTTCCAAAATAAAAAAAGCCGTAGAAGACGGATACATCACTGAAAATGAGCTTACTCTAAAATGCAAAAAAATATTGCTTGCCAAACAATGGATGGGGCTTGATAAATATAAACCTATAAAAATCAAGAATATATACAATGATTTGAACAACGAGCAAGCACAATTTGTAAACAGAAAACTTGTTGAAGCAGGACTAACTTTGGTTAAGAACGAAGAGGTTTTAATCCCGTTTAAAGACTTGGACAAACTTAATATTGCATCGCTTTCTATTGGAGATGGGGCTTACACTACTTTCCAAACGGCAATGAATTTATATACCAAAATTCCTAAATTTGTGATTAATAAAAATGTTAATTTTAGCGAATTTAATGCAATGCAAAAGAAATTAGAAAACTACGATTATGTAATAATTGGAATCCACGATACTCGCATGTTTGCCCCAAAATCGTTTGGAATGACAAGTAATACATTCAATTTTATTGCAAAATTATCCGAAAAAACGAATGTTATTTTAACAATTTTTGGAAATCCATATAGTCTTAAAAAAATTAAGAATGCAGATAAAATTCCAGCTATTTTAGTGGCTTACGAAGACACAGAAGTCTCGCAAGAAATGGCGGCACAACTACTTTTTGGAGGAATTGAAGCACAAGGAAAATTGCCTGTAACGGCAAATGCAAAATTTCCTGCACGAACTGGTTTTATTAGCGAAAAAATAAGGTTAAAATACTCATTACCAATAGAATCCAGAATAAATACCAAAAAATTAAACAAAATTGACACCTTAATAATGG
>JAOZQN010000645.1 GCA_029932195.1 Bacteroidales bacterium
TCTACTTATCCATTGATATTCAAGTGTTTACAACTCCGAAACTTTAGTTATATTACTTTACGTAAAAGGAATAAAAAAGGTTCAGACAATAAAGTCTTTTTTTTCGAAAACAATCAACAGTAGTTATAACTTAATTATTCTGGCAAAAATTTTTTAACAATACTTAAGCTGTAACATTTTTGTTCATAGCTTGTTACTATTAATTTGTCTTTTAAAACTTTTAAATAATAACTAACTTATTGCAAAAATGAATTTATGTTTGTTTTTTAGAGAAATGTAAATCTAAGAATAAATGCACAATATTTATACCAAGACTGTTAAAAAATAAAAAAAGTTGCACAATTTTTTATTTTGTGTTATAAAACATCTTTTTTAAATTTATGTATAATGTTTCCGTTTGATGTAGTAACAGAAATTAGATATATAGAGGAAGGCAGTTTTGAAACATCTATTTCTAGTGATTGGCTATAAATTTCTAATTTTTTGGATAAAATTATTTGTCCTTTGGTATTGTAAATGTTGTAGGAATTTATTTTTGTTTGGATAGGGAAATAGATATTTATTTTGTCGGTTGTTGGATTTGGAAAAAGTGTAACGTCAAAATTATTTTCATTGGTAAAAATTTGTTTTATACTTGTTCCACTTGTAATGAGCCATTGTTCTGGGTCAAAATTTATATTTTTGATTTTAAAATCAAGATTAAAATTATATTTTTGATTAGAAAAGGTATTATCAAGAATTATAAGTGTATCGTTGTTCTCTCCCACAAATTTAATAGGGATTTTTGCCTCAAAAAAATCTACCGACGAATGCGTTTGTTCCTGAATTATTGTAAGCTCAACTTCGTTATTAGCATTTTGAGAGTATAAAATCATATAAACAGGATGTCCTTCACCGTAATACCAGTCGTCAAAAAAATTGGTTAAATCGCAGTTACAATTTTGTTCAAAATGATATTTTAAGTCGTCTGTTGTGGCAAATCCGTAGGCAAGTTTTGGATCGTTTAAGTAGCTTCTTAAGCTGTTAAAAAATACATAATCACCAAGTTGCCAGCGTAATGTGTGCAAAACCATAGCACCTTTGTAATACGAAAGTCGCTTGCTAAATATGCGAGAACGTGAAGTTGTATCATCGCAAAAAACAGAACCGTCGGGTTCGGAAACGATATTTGCTATTCTTTCGGCTTTCCATGTATCCCAATCATATTCAGCAAGTTCGAGTTCGGCAGTAAGCCCTTCAAGATATGTTGCAAAACCTTCGTTGAGCCAAATATCCTCCCATGTAGCACAGGTTATATAATCGCCAAACCACTGGTGTGCAAGCTCATGTGCCATTAAATGATGACTGAAATTTCCCATAAAACTCATCGTTTGATGCTCCATTCCTCCATTGCGATTAAATTGTGCATGTCCATATTTTTCCTTGTAAAAAGGATAAACCATAAAACTATCACAAAAAAATTGAAAAACATCAATAATATTTGGCGTATTCTCTTGTGCATATTCCAAATCCTCAGGATACACATAATTTAGAATTTGAACATTTATAGTATCGTTTACCTGCACATAATCAGAGTATTCTACATAATTTGTGAGGGCAAAGGCAATCAGATAAGCAGTGGCTGGATAAGTCTGTTTCCAATGTGTAATTTTTTGATTGTCAATTACTTGTTCGGAAATAAGTAAACCATTTCCTGCAACTTTATATTCTGCAGGAGCAGTAATAAACATGTCGGTAGAATCTACTTTGTCGTTGAGTTGTTGTTTGCAAGCCCACCAGTCTTTTGCTCCATAAGGTTCTGATAATGTCCACATTATTGGTGTTTCTTCGTGTGTGCTAATAACAAAACTTCCAAAACCAGTTGGGTCTGGAACTCCTTGATAATAAATAGTTATGGAATCTAATTCGTATTTTGAAAGATTTTTATTGAGGTCTATTAGTAAGGTGTCGCCAGAATGCGTGAAGAGTATTTTTTGCGAGAGGTAAATAACTGAATCAACTGTAAGATTGACAGATAAGTCAAAAGCTATGTTTGAAAAATTATCTGTAAGTGGTTCAAAATATGAAGTTATTGTTCCTTCTATATAATTTATGGCAGGGTCAACTTTCCATTCAAGTCGGTGGTATTTTAGGTCGTAGTTATATGGACTTTGGGAGTATGTAAAATTTGATATTCCCAAAATAATAATACATATTAATAAGGTGTAGAGTTTTTTCATAAAATAATAATGCTATTTTTGGCTACCAACGTAAGGTTAGACAATTTTTTTACTCAACTCTTGCCAACGTGCCGGAGGCACTTGGCAACGTGTTGCCTTGATTACCAGAACGGTCTAACCTTACGCGGGTAGCCCTATTTTTACCAACTCAATAAATCGTTCATAGTGAAAAATCCTTTTTTATTTAATAAAAATTCGGCAGCTAATACTGCTCCAAGTGAGAGGCTTGCACGGTTTTTTAGTTCGTGTTTTATTTCTATCTTATCCATTTCAGAAGTATAATTTATTTGGTGGATACCAAAAACTTCACCTTCTCTTATAGATTCTATTTTTATTTCGTTGTTTTTGGGTTGTTCTTTTGTCCAATTATTTTTTCGGTCTATGTTTTGCAAAATATCATTAGCCAGCGAAATTGCTGTTCCGCTCGGAGCATCAAGTTTATAAATATGATGAGTTTCTGACATTTCTATCTCATAATCTTTTTGGCTGTTCATTATTTTTGCCAAAAATTGATTTACTTTGAAGAAAATATTTACTCCCAAACTAAAATTTGAAGCATAGAAAAATGTTTTACTTTTAGTTTTGCACATTTCTACAATTTCATCATATTTATCTAACCAGCCAGTAGTTCCAGAAACTACTGGAATGTCTGCCTCAAAGCATTTTACAAAATTTTGATATGCCATTTCAGGAATTGTAAATTCAATAGCAATATCTACTTTTTTTAGGTTTTCTACCGTAAATTCGTCTTGGTTATCTTTATCAAATTTATAAATTATTTGATGATTTCTTTTTTGAGCAATTTTTTCAATTTCTTTGCCCATTTTTCCGTATCCTATAATTGCTATTTTCATTTGTTTAAAATTATGTTTTAACTAAAGTTTTTGCCTTCATAATAATCAGATTATTAGATAGTTGTAGTTTTACTGTAAAAGTGTAATATACTAATAATCAATATGTTAAAATTTAACAAAATTACTTAATTTGCATATTGTCAGCATCTTACAGGTGGTATTACAAAAAGTTCGTTTTATGCAATTTATAAAAAAAACAACGTTTTTTAAAGTATTTTACACTTTTGCGAAAAAGAAAACCTTAGTGAAAATAAATATTTACA
>JAOZQN010000646.1 GCA_029932195.1 Bacteroidales bacterium
CGATTTTATTTTTGAAGCATGCCATTTTACTGCACTCCACGAACTGGTTAAACTACAAGTTAAACCAGTCAAAAAATTCATAATATCATGTCCAACACGAAATGTTGTTATTGCTCCAATCCAACCCTGAATTTCTTTTATAAAATCAGGTATTCGGAGCATTGGACTTACGCCTAAAAGCTTTCTGGTTATACTCATCTGACGAGATTTGCCGTTCAAATCTATTACTCTAACTTGTTATTTGTGGAACAGATATTCTTCCCCAAAAAACGTTAAAATAAGTCTTTTTATTTGTCGTTTTTTTCTTTACCTCCTTGACTCCCAAAAGTTTTGATAATTCGTTAGTTGCATAAAGTCGCTCAAAATGATAAAGCAAGACAAAAGAAACGTAAGATTCAAAAATAGGGCAAAGAGACCTTAAAAATAAAAAAGTTATTTCTTTTAAATTGTAATTATCATTTTTTATTTCTATATTTGTCGTAAAATTTATTTGATAGTCCATCTTTTGTATTTATTGGTTTGCAATACAAATATATACATTTTTTGGACTATTTTTATAAAGTCACCTTTTTTTTACGCCATCAAATAATTATGAAAATAAATAAAATTAGCATAAAGAATTTTAAAGGTTTTGAAGATGTTAGCTTTGAGTTAAATGACCACTTTACTTTATTTATTGGAGATAATGCTGCAGGAAAGACCTCTGTATTAGACGCATTAGCAGTAGCATCAAGTAGCTTCTTTTTAGGAATTGCTGGGGTTTCTTCACGAACCATATCAAAAAATGAAATTAGACAAATTACCACAGACAATCAACCTCGTCCTCAGCTTCCTGTTTGTATTAAAGCTTTTGGAAATGTTTCAGGTGAAACAATAAATTGGAAACGTGAAATAATCAATAAAAGTATCACTAGCAAAGACGCATCAAATATAAAGGATATAGCAAAAAAAATATTATCAAAAAGCAGAACACAAGAAGGACGGACGATAGAGCCTAAAGATATTTTTCCTGTTATTGCCTATTACAGTACTTGTCGGTTATGTGCAGAGCATGAAAAAATAGACTTTCAAAAGCAAGAAGAGGGAGTTTTAATGGCATACACGAATAGCATTTCTATAAAATCTTCGAGTAAAGAATTCTTATCATGGTATAAAACGCAGGAAGATAGTGTTTTTAAATACAGGCAGGAGTTAGATATTACTCATCTTAATGCTTTTAAAGAAATAATACTTAAACTTATTCCTGATAATCGTTGGACTGACATGTCTTTTGACAGAAAAGCTAATGAATTTGTAGGTACATTTACAGACAATGATGGAAGTGTTAAAAAGTTAAATTTTAGTCAATTAAGTGATGGATTTCGTAATGCAATAAAATTAGCTGCCGATATTTCATACAGGTGTATACAACTTAACCCTCATCTTAAGGAACGTGCAGTTTTGGACACACCAGGAATAGTATTGATTGATGAAATTGATTTGCACTTACACCCTAACTGGCAAAAGCGAATTATTGGAGATTTAAAGGAATGCTTCCCAAATATTCAATTTGTTGCAACCACTCACTCTCCTTTTATTATACAAAGCCTGAAAAGCAACGAACTAATACTTTTAGATGAAAAAAAAGACGATTATCTTGAAAGCAATCCGATTAATTATAGCATAGAAGATATTGCCGAATACAAAATGAACGTAAAAGATGTATCAAGAAGTATTGAGTTTAGAAAGCGTGTTGATATTTCTACAAATTATTACGCATTGATTAATCAGAAAAAGGACGGGACATTAGATATTGAAATTGAGGAATTAAAAAAACAATTGGATAAATTAGAAGAAAGATTTTCTGACGACCCAACATTCATAGCACATTTAAAAGCAGAACGCAAACTATATAACTTATAAACATGAGACCAGTACAAAAATTCAACATTGGTCATGTTTTATCAGATGGTCAATTAGTTACAGCCAATTACAATCCCTATGGAAAGGCAAACCCTATTTTGCAAGAAAATTTAGGCTCTTACTGTTCATACTGCGAAGTATTCAGCTCTGATTTAGAAGTGGAGCATGTAATATCAAAAAATCAGGATAGAAATCTTGAAACTTCATGGAGTAATTTTCTTATTTCTTGTGGCAGATGCAACGGGCGAGATAATAAAACTAATAAACACGTGGATTTTAGCAGATTGTATATGCCACATCTAAATAACTCATTATTACCTTATGAATATAAGGAAGGCGGTGTTATTGCAATAAACTCAGATTTGAATGACACCCAAAAAGAAAAAGCACAAAATACATTCAACCTTTTAGGATTGGACAAATACCCGGGTAACCCTAATTATCCACCAACATCCAAATACCCTCAAGGATTTCCACCAGGCGACAAGCGATGGGAACATAGGCGTAAAGCATGGGATATTGCGGTATGTAAGCGAACTGATTATGAAAACAATATTATTTTTGCGAGAAATATTGCAGAATTTGCAACACAAAGAGGTTTCTTCTCGGTCTGGTTTACTGTTTTTAATGCACATATAGAAGTAAAACAACAATTGATTATAGCTTTTAACGGTACTGCGATTAATTGTTTCAATGATGATAATGAACAAATTGAAAGAAACCCTATAAATACAGTTGATAAAATATAGCATAATTTAGTAGTGCTGTTATCATCGGCTCGGATGTCATAATTTTTTTCAGAAACTTCGCAAGCTACATTCCTGAAAAAATTGACGACACAAAGCCGCAGCCCAATATAAAAAAAACATATCAGCATCATTGTAGAGCATACGGGTTGTAAAATTTAGAGTAATTTCTAGCTTTTTGATATAGTGAGTAATTACTACCCCCAACTTTTCGATGTGAGCCTTAATCAGGTTAAATTGTATAACAGATTATGATAATGCAAGTTGTCAGGCACTTCCAAAGAGTCTAACAACTTTTTTTATTCTTCAATCTGTATAAAGCGAAGAATAATTGCATTACAGAAAGTAAAGCATGTTTTACAAACGTAAATAGTTGCTGTAATATAGGCTATTAGGCAACTTCTTTTATTTATCAATTTATGCGATATGGAAAACAAAACCAAGAACCAAAAGTAAAGTGTGTTTTACTTAAGTAAACGGCTTGTGTGCTGATTATCTTAATGTTATGTTAGTATGTTTACAAAATTAAACATGGGTCGTATAGTTCTTGGATAGTCGTAACACTCTAAATTTTAAAGCCTAAGGTCTTTATACAAAGTTAAACTTCCTCCTTGATTATTCATTAGGGCACTCCTAAAAACTCAAAAATCAAGGCTTTCAAAATTATTAAAGTTTGA
>JAOZQN010000647.1 GCA_029932195.1 Bacteroidales bacterium
GTATTTCTAACAATTTTATTATCACCGATTTAGAAAGTCAGAAACTTCAGTAAAAGAATTAATGCAGTGCCTCCTTTAAAAATAAATTCAAGACGACTTTCTACAAGATTTTCGAGCAAAGATAGTGCATACAGCATTTTTTCAATATTTGAAGGGTCTGCTTTTTTGTAGTCTTTTTGCTTGCGGATTTTTTCAACCCACGCTTTTGTATATGTAGTTTCTAAAATCACTTTGTTAATATTGGATTAATGTTAATTACTTTTTCTAAATAATTTTTCATTTCTTGCTTTTTTCCTCTATTTGTTGCATAAGACAATAAAGATGAATAATTTATATAATATTTTTTTGTTGCATTTGTGAAAATATTATTCATTTCGTTGCCTTGATAAAATGAAAATAGTTTTGTGTTGCAAAAAATATCTACAAGTATTTTTTCAAGGCTTGGAAAATAGTTTTTGCCTTGTTCTATTAATGGCGAACGACTTGGTAATTTATCAATTACAACAGGTTTCTCTATTCTGCTTATGTAGTTTTCAATTAAATTTTTGTTGGGTTTTAAAAATGCTTCTTTTTTATTATTAGAAAAAAGATTGAAAGTTGTTTCGAGCATATCGTCTTCGGTTTCAAAAATATAAAAAAACGAAAATGGTTGATGCACCATAAACTCGTGAAGCCAACTGCTTGACCATATACAATATTTTATTTCGGAATAATTACCTGTAAACAAACGCCTTGTTTTAGTTATAAAATTATCGGGAGCGATATTAAACTTGGGTTTTATTTGCATTGTGTATAATGCACGTTTGGGGCTTTGCAACATGCCTGCCTGCGTTAGTTTGTAAACGAACTGACGAAAAGCATTGTCGGTTTGTGCCAAATTATTTGAATGTAACAAATTAGCAAGCTCTTTTTTTGTAAAAAAGGGTTTTTCCGATAACGAAGATAATATAATATTTTCTGCTTTTTTTTCCAAAATATTTGATGTAAAAATTAGATTGCAAATATAGTAACATTTACAAGTAAACCAAAAATATTTGTAAATGTTACTTCAAATTAATCTCTTCTTTTCCTTTTCGCAACCACAATAATATGTAAAGACGTTGCACGCAACGTCTCTACAACAACAATGCCTTTACAGGCAAGTAGCTACTTTTGTTCACAATTGAAGGAATTTACATTAAATCTAATAAGTCGCAATGCCTTTGCAGGCAAGTAGCTACTTTAGTTTGTTTACACTCATGGTAATAACTGCGATTCAATGTCGCAATGCCTTTGCAGGCAAGTAATTTATGTTTAGATAAAAGTAGTTTTTTTCAGTATGTCAAAGAACTTTTTGTTTGTTATCTAAAAAAAAATTACTCCTTTTTCCAAAAATCATGATAATAAGATAGCAAGTCGTTAAGGTTTTGATTTGCAGTAACTAATGAGCCACAAAAATTAGAACAAAATACTGTTCTTGGAGTTATTCGATTAACTCCAAGATAAAAAATACTACATTTTGTTTTTATTTTAAGTTTTTTACTCCATTCATCTATTTTTGTTGTAAATTCTTTATTCCCAAATTCTCCTGTATCAATAAAAAAATACACAAAATCGTTATCTTTATGATTATCTATTTCCGAAATATTAATACTCTCTTCTGGTCTAAAACCAAATGTAGTTAGATATTTTTCGGTTTCATCTACTTTACTATGTTCCTTATCTTCTGAAACTAAAATTATAGGAGTATTTTCCTTAAACATTTTTAATTTTTCAAGTCCATTGGTTAAATGGTTTAAGTTTTTAATTTCCTCATCTGTTTCTTTTTCAATTTTATTATACAAACCTTTTATCTTTCCTTCATGTTTTTTTAATTCATCTTTAACTTCATCATTTACAACATCACTAACTCTATCTGCAATAAATTTTTGGTCTATTATTTTTTTGGACTCTTCTTCGGCAATACGCTTGGCATGTGAATTAAACCCTCCAAAAAGTTGAACCAAAAAAGTAGAAAGCCCAGTAATAAGTCCAACCAAAGTTATGCTACCAAAAGCCCACGCCATTATCTCAACTTTATTATTTTTTTTAATAATTTCGTTTACAAATTTATCGTGTTTATTTTCAAGGGTTATCAGTTGGTTGTAAGTCATGCTATCCAAAACTTCATTTTTAGATATTGATTTTGAATTAATATCTTTTCTAAGTTCTGTAATTTCTTGCTTTATGTTAGATATATTTTCACCTCTACTATTATTTGTTACTAACACACTAATAATAAATGCTAATGCAATTAAAGAAACAATAAAAGCAATTAAAGAATAAATACTGATATTAAAATTAATTTTTGGTTTCATAATTTTTTTGGTTTAATGTGTTTCAAATTTTGTTTGTGTAATTTTTCCTTCTTTTAAAGTAATTTTCACTTTTACTATGCTGTTTTTTTCAAAAGTTCCAGTTTGTTGTGCTTTTTTAGTGCCATACATTTTTACTTTTATTGCTCCTTCGGTTGTTAAAATTTCAATTTCAGAATGTGGTTTTACAACTTTTACTGCTTTTGCCGTAACTATATCGCCGTCTTGCAATGTAATTAAATCATAAGTTAAAATATCTGTAATACTTTTAGCTATTTTAGTTTGGCTTGTTGTTTCATTATTATTGTTGTCAGGAGTTTGGTCTTCTAATCCTTTTTCTTTATAATTTTCTTCCGAAATTTTAACCCATCCCATAGGAATAAAAGGGTCTGCAAAACAGACATACCTTGTTATAGGGAAAAACTTTTGATTGTTTTTTCCCATTCTGTATATTTGTCTCATTTTAACAAAAGTTCTATAATCTTCGCTTACAATTAGATTGCCAATTGAATTTTGATAATAATTTTTCGCAAAACCTATCGGAATAAATGCTATTTTATTATTATTCATATCTATTCGTTGGATAATTCCTTCGTAAAAAGTAACCAATTGATTTTGTTGTTCTATATCTGTTTTTTCTCCAATATTACTTTTTTTAACTATCTCTATTTCCGAATTTACAATTTCTTTTATAGTGTCATTTATTTTTTTGAAAAACAAATATGGTTTTTCATTATTCAAAAAATCTAAGAAATCAATAGTTTCTCTGTTGTATGGAAAATTCTTTTCATCAAATTTAGCTGTTGTCGTTATTGTAAAATTTAATTTTGCAAAATCAATGGCTTCTCTAAATTGTTCAATTACTGTAGTTCCTTTTTTAAGATGCTCTCTAATAACTTCGTAAACATACAAATTATCTTTCTTTGGTATTAAGTTACTGAAGTTTCGGAGCATCTTTAGTCTTTATTTTACAAGTTTTTATTTTACA
>JAOZQN010000102.1:0-4845 GCA_029932195.1 Bacteroidales bacterium
CTCAAACTTTAATAATTTTGAAAGCCTTGATTTTTGAGTTTTTAGGAATGCCCTCAAGTATTTTTACAACCTTTCCATTCAGTATATTATTTTTTCTGCTTCTAACCAGTAATATTCTGATTTATTTGTTTTGCAACCATCATTTTTCCATAAAAAATAAGCAGTTATTTCTATCTGTTTATGATTTGGTTCAAAATATTTACAATAATTCGTTTCTTTATTAAAAGGTATCCGAGAAAAAATATTCTTCCTACCAAATACTTTTGCAGTAAAACGATAGCATTTTTGTTTTAAAATACAATCCTTTCCTGAGCAAAATGTTATATCATTCATTTTTTTATAATTTTTTCTACAAATATTTTACCATCTTTTTTTATCTTAAAAAAATAAATACCCCTTTCTAAATTACTAATATCTAATTTATTATCCATAATTTTTTGAGATGTAATAAGATTGCCTTTGCTATCAAAAATTTCTATTCTATCCGATATTTTATTATCATCAATAAAAATAAAATTATCTGCTGGATTTGGATATATTTTTATATCAACTTTACTCTCCTTAATTTCCGAAACCTCTTCTATAATTATAGTCCAATTATTTTCAATATCACTATTTTCTGCAAAAATAGTATAATTAAGGTCTTCCAAAAAATCATTTATTGTTTCTCCACTAACTTGCTCTGTATTATCAATATAAACATCAGAATTAGTTTCCGAAATAAATAAAGCTCCACAATTTGTTAAATCTGTGCCAATAGGAACTTGAATATTAATAATTCTGTCTTCAAAATTCAACTCTCCTCTTATTGTATCTATTTCTGTAACAAGCTCATAACGGAGAAAGTCTGCTCCTTCACAAATATTTGGAACTAACCCAAAATTCATAAGACTATCTTTTAATTCTTGTGCTGAATTAAAATAATAATTCTCCATAACTATTTCGTTATCAGGAGAAATTAGTAAAAAATATGGGGTGTAAGCAACTTCATAAAGATCTGCAACCGCTCTCCCACCCGACAGCCCACTAATGGCATCAAAAGTCATGGAATATTGTTGGCAAAAATCGTAAATTTGCTCATCGGTTGTTTCCCCACTAGAACTACATTCCAGCCCAAGAAAAACTATATTGCTACTATTACAGCCAAAATCTCTGTAAACACTATCTACAATTGGTGCTTTTAATTGGCAATTACCACATGGAAGAGTAAAAAAATCTAAAAAAACATATTTTCCTTCATCTAAATAGTCTGTTAATGTGTGTATTTCGCCATAAATATCTACTGCCTTAAACTCCGGTTTTTCTTTTTGTGAATACGAATTTGTAAGGAACAATCCTGATAAAATTATAAATAATAGAATTCTTTTTTTCATTTTTAAAATTTTTATATTAATATTGTGTTTAGTTTAAAGTGTAAAGTTTGTAAAATAGCAGGATTCAACACTTGTAAAAAAATTGAATAACAAGCAATTACAAAGAAACAGCTAATTATGAAAAATTTATTTTTATTTATATTACTCTTTTCTAATATACTTTTAATAAACTCTTGCTGTGTTTTTTATGATGAAAATCCAGGAAGAGCCAGAGTAAGTTTTTCTATAATAAATAAAAATGGGGAAGATATTTTCAAAGATAATTTCAATATTGATTCTTTAAAAATAACAAAATTAGATACTTTGAATAATTCTATTTTTTTAGACACATCAGTAATTAACGATGATAGTGTTTATATAAATAAATTCATTTTTTTTTATAGACAAAATACAATTGGTAAAACATATATAGATAATTATTTAATACATTATGCAAAAAATGATTTTGATACTTTACAATTAGTATATTCAATGTATGAAAGTGAATGTAATTCACCATATCCAGGAGAAATAGTTGCTTTTTATCAGAATAATGTATATATCTCTCGTCATTCAATAAATTACGACTTTGAATTTATAAAAAATTAATTTTAAGTAGCCATGCTTAAGTTTTTCCGTATTCTAAATTTATAAGGTATTTATTTTCAGTAAATTACTTTTAACTTTATACTTAAAAACTTTTAACTTGCTACTTAACCCTTATTTTCATAAAGATATATAAATATGAAAATAGTTGCAAACATAAAAATATAAAAAATATGGTTTTATTAGAATTTGAAACGCAGATACAAGAACTCACCGAACAACTTGCGAAAATAAAAGAAATTGGAGAGAGTAGTGAAATAGATGTAAGTCAGTCTGTAAACGAATTAGAAGATAAAATAGAGAAAAAACGTGAAGAGATATATTTTAACCTAACTCCTTGGCAAAAAGTCCAAGTGTCTCGCCACCCAGAACGACCTTATACCTTGGATTATATAAAGGCAATTACTGATAGCGAATTTATTGAACTTCACGGAGATAGAGGAGTAAAAGATGACAAAGCAATGGTCGGTGGTTTTGGTAGTATTGACGGCGAAACAGTAATGTTTATTGGGCAACAAAAAGGTGCAAATACCAAACTGCGACAATATAGAAATTTTGGAATGGCAAACCCAGAAGGCTATCGCAAAGCACTGAGATTAATGAGATTAGCAGAAAAATTCAATAAACCAATTGTAACTTTTGTGGATACTCCTGGAGCATATCCTGGACTTGAAGCCGAAGAGCGTGGACAAGGTGAGGCTATTGCCCGAAATATCTACGAAATGTTTAAAATAAAAGTTCCTATTATCGTTGTAATTATTGGCGAAGGAGCTTCGGGAGGAGCAATAGGAATTGGAATTGGAGACAAAGTTATGATGTTAGAATATACTTGGTATTCAGTTATTTCACCAGAATCTTGCTCATCTATTTTGTGGCGAAGCTGGGACTACAAAAAAGATGCTGCAACCGCCCTAAAACTAACTGCCAATGATATGTATAAGAACAAACTTATTGATGGCATAATTAAAGAACCAACAGGAGGAGCACATAATAATAGAGAAGAAATTTTTGTAACAGTAAAAAAAACTATCAAAGAAGAACTTAAAATTTTAAAGGAAAGAACACCAGAAAAATTAATTGAAGATAGAATTAATAAATTTACTAATATCGGTGTTTTTAAAGAATAAAAAATTATGAAAATAACAGAAATTAAAATTAATAACTTATTTGAATTATATAATTATAATATCAAAATCAATAATAATAAATTAATTATTGTTGCCGAAAATGGCGGTGGAAAAACTACAATTTTAAAAATAATTTATTATTTTTTAAGTAAAAAATGGTATTCGCTGTCTAAGTATTCATTTGATAATATTAGTGTAACAATTGATAATAATACATATACATTTGATAATACAATAAAATCACGAAAAACAGATAAAAAAATAATAGAAGAAATAGCAAGTAGTTCTTACCTTAAAAATGATTTACTTAAAATCTTTTTTGAAGATTATAATTTTGATGAATTAAAAAATGACCCGTTTTCTATAGAAAAAATAGAAATGAAAAATGAATGGGCTACAGGACAATTACAAAGAATAATAGATGAAATAATAGATAAAAGTGAACCAGATAATTACTATCCTGATATTCCTGAAATTCCAATTTTATATCTGCCAACTTATAGAAGAACCGAAAATGATTTTATAAGAATTTTTTCTAATTTGAATAAATTTACAAGTGGTTTTTTACTTAATAACTTTACTGAAATAGGCGATAGTTTAATTGATTCAGAATACACATTAGACGAATTAAAAAACAGCAAAGAATTTGAAGAAGAAAAAGAAATAGAAATAGAAGAACGAAACCTAAAAGCAAAAAATGAAGTTATTGATAATTTTTTTTCTAATTTATGGGCTGAATTTGTAAAAATAAGAAAAAAAGACAAAGACCTAACTATTGATTTTGCAGAATTTGGAATGCAAGATACTATTGATGTTATCAATAGTTATTTGCAAAACAATATAAATACTCATGATAATATTTATTTATTTTGTAAAGAAATAAATGAATATTTGATAAATAAAAAAATTATTTTTGATAAAACGACCAATAGTTTAAGGATAGAATTAAATAACAAAAAGAAAATATTATTATCACAACTTTCTTCTGGAGAGAAACAAATAATTTCAATATTTGTATATTTATATTTAACAGAATATAAATATTTTGTAATTATTGATGAACCAGAAATTTCAATTTCATTACGTTGGCAAGAGAATTTGTTAAGTTCAATAGAAAAAAAAGCAGGTGGGATATTTGTTGCTACTCATTCCGGCACTATCTTAAAGAATCACAAACAGTTTGCTCGTTCTATCAACCAATTTAAAATAAATTAAATAATGGATTTTTTAGAAGAAATAATAAATTATATAGACAATCCAGAGGATAATCTGACTAAATTAATAACTGAATATGAAAAAAATAATAAAACATTACATTTGTTTTTTGAAGGAGAAGATGATATAGTTTTTTATAATAATTTTGTGAAATTATATTTTAATGACTTCAAAATATACAAATATGAATGTAAAGGTAAAAGAGCAGTTATTAAGTTTTATGATGAGTTAGAATGGTCTAATTACATCAGAAACAGATTGTTATTTTTTGTAGATAATGATTTTGATAATAGCAATTTTTTAAATAATAACCCAAATCCAATTCCTGAAAACCTTTTTATTACAAAATATTATTCTATAGAAAATTATCTGACAACCAACGATGCATTTGAACAAATGTTAAATTTAACATTCAAATTTAACTTACACTCTAAATTTATCCAAAAGCTAAAACAAAGTTATTCTCAATTACATCAAGATTTTTTTTATAATATTATTATTATTTCGGCATGGATGCTTTATCAAAGAAAAAATAATTTTCATGG
>JAOZQN010000102.1:4855-14413 GCA_029932195.1 Bacteroidales bacterium
GTATGCACTTTGGTAATGTTCAGATCAACGCCTAAGATGTCTTTAGCAAACTGAAGGAATTAATATTAACGATTTATTAAAATTAAAAGATTTTAAATTGTTTAAAATAAATTATAAAAGGGAATCTATTTCTGAAAAAATAAAAAAAAGTAATATTTCTGGATTTGATAAATCTTTGATAACAAATGATAAGAAACTACAGTATCTTAAAGCAAAAACTAATGCTAATAATATAGAATATAAACAAATCAAATTTTGGATAAATAAAATAAACAACACAGAAGAACCTAATACCAGAAAATATATTAGAGGGAAACAAGATATTCAGTTTTTTATAACAGTATTTAAAATGCTGAAAAATGATGTTATTTATAAATATAACCAAAAAGTTATACGAAAAAATAAAAACCAGCCTGAAAATAAAAAAATAAAAAGAATAGAAAACATTATTGAGTTAACCGAAAAAAACATATTTATTTTACTTTCAGATAAAATATCTATACCTGAAGAATTAAAAAAATTCTTTATATTAAACAAAAAAAAACTCCTATAAAATGGCAAGATTAAGAACAATAGAAAGTATATATAATGGAAGCACTTTATTTCGTATTCCAGATTATCAACGTGGATACGCCTGGCAAAAAAAACAAAGAGAAGATTTATGGCAAGATATACTTAATATTTTACCAAACATGAAAAGAAAGCATTATACGGGTTCGATAAAAGTAAATAAAGTATCAAAAGAATATGCTCAAAATAAATGGAAAGATGATATTAATTTTATTAACAGTTCTGGTGATGACGCCTTATTGCATGTTATTGATGGACAACAAAGACTTACATCTATAGTTATATTAATATGGGTTATTTTGAATAATGTAGAAAAAGATGTTGATGTTTTTAACAATAGTAGTATTAATTCTTTAAAACACAAATATATTCATTCTGAAGTAATTGATAATAATGAACCCACATATTATTTTGGCTATGAGGACGACGACCCAAGTTATGAACATTTAAAACAAATAATTTTTGAACAAGCAGGAGACAAAAAAAAACTTTTTAAAACAGCATATACAAATAACTTAGATGAGGCAAAAAAATTCTTTAAAAATAAAATAAGAGAATTAGATATAAAATATGAAACAAAGTCAATTAGTGTTAAAGAAGATATTTTTAGAATTATTACACAAAATCTTAGATTTGATTTAATGGATTTATCAGATGAAGATTTAGATATTAATACCGTTTTTGAAACTGAAAATAATAGAGGAAAACCTTTAACTAACCTTGAATTACTAAAAAATAGACTTATATTCTTAACAACTTTGTTTACAAGTCAGAATAATAAGGAGGAGGAAAAATTTAAAATAATTAGAGAAGAATTAAGAGCAACAATAAAAGGAACATGGCAAACAATATATTTATTTCTTGGTCTAAATATAGAAAATAAATTAGACGATGATGATTTTCTTAAAGCTCACTGGACAATGTATTGTAGATATGAACGAAGTGGCAAAGACCCTTACGCCAGAGATATTTTTGATGAGGTTTTTAATATCAAAAAAGTATTAAATAAAGAAATTAATTACAAAGAGATAGAAGACTACTCAAAAAGTTTAAAACAAACTGTAGTTGAATGGTATATTATAAATAATCCATATCATGCTTATGAAAAAATAAATGAAAATATTGAAAATAAAGAAGAGTTCGATAAAAAAATTACAAGCCTAATTTCTATAGAAAAAGAAGAAGCTTTTGAGTTAAATAAACTAAAAAGAATTGGTTTTAGAAAATTTACTCCTATTTTATTAACAGCAAGAGTAAAAGGTGTTTCAGAAAAAGATAATTCAATCAACACAGAAAAAAGAATTAAATTAATAAAAATAATTGAAAGATATAATTTTTTATTATTTCCAATATCACATAGAAAGGCAAATTTAGGTGAATTTAATTTTCAAAGATTAACTCACCAATTATATAAACCACAGAATAAAGAAAAACTTATAGGAAGTAAATCAGGAACTTTAATGAGTTTTGATTACCTTATTGAAGAAATAGAAATAAATTGGATTCAAGAATATTTTAATATTAATATTTTTAAAGATAAAATTGAAGAACTCTATTTAGCTACTGATAAAAAGGCAAAAACAGCTATTAATCATAAAAAAGGTTATATTATTTGGTATGGTTTAGAATATTTATTACAAGAATATGAATTGTTTTTGAAAATTCCAGAAAAAGAAAAGAAGCCAAAATTTAACAAGCGTATAGAACGAGTTTATACCGAAGATAAGTTTGAATATATATATAAACGAAATCCTTCATATAGCTTAGGAAATTTATTTTTATCAAATAGAAAATTCCCTGCAAATCTTTCTGTAGAAAAGAGAAAAGAAAAAATGCTTACCGATACCGGTAGTTCTTTGCAAGAGAATCTTTTTGCAAATGATTATAATTTTGACAATTCAATAGAAACAATTGAAAATAGAGGATTAAATTTACTCTCTTTTATAGAAAAACGTTGGAATGTAACTATAAGTGAAGAACAAAAAAAATCATTGTTATTTTTAAAACATATTACTGATAATTGAAAAAATGGCATACGACAAAAATAAATATAAAAAAGAACAAAAGAAAGACCTGACAGACATCAACGAGCAATATGGGAGAATTCCTCCCCAATCTCTGGACTTAGAAGAGGCTGTGCTTGGAGCTATTCTTTTGGAATCGGGAACAGAAATTGAAGTTCTTGATATTCTGCGACCTGAAAGTTTTTATAAAGACCAGCATCAGAAAATATTTCAGGCAATTCAAGATTTATCTATAAATCACGATGCCATTGACCCACTGACTGTTGTAGATAAACTTCGGAAAAACAAAACTCTTGATGATGTTGGCGGTGCATATTATATTTCAAGACTTACACAAAATGTAGGTTCGGCGGCTCACTTGGAATACCATTCCAAAATTATTGCCCAAAAATATATTCAGCGAGAGCTGATAAGAATTGCCACAGAAATACACAACAAGGCTTATGATTTAAGTGCAGATGTAGATGACTTATTAGATTTCTCTGAAAAAGAACTATTTAATCTCGCCTACGGAAATATAAAAAACGAAGCAAGACCAATAAATGAAATCCTCAAAGAAGCCACAGACCGTATTGAGGAACTTGGAAAACGTGCAGATGGACTCAGCGGAGTTCCTTCAGGATTTACAAGTCTCGATAGAGTAACAATGGGCTGGCAACCATCTGATTTAGTGATTATTGCAGCTAGGCCATCCATGGGTAAAACTGCATTTGTGTTATCAATGGCACGTAACATGACTGTAGATCATCAAGTTCCGTTGGTTTTATTTTCTCTGGAAATGGCATCGGTGCAACTTGTGAATAGGCTCATAATTTCAGAAACCGAACTGCCCGGAAACAAAATTAAAACAGGAAAATTAGAAGACTACGAATGGATACAATTAGAAGAAAAAATTAAAAACTTAGACGATGCACCAATGTTTCTTGATGACACGCCAGCTATTACAATTTTTGAGCTACGTGCAAAATGTCGCCGACTAAAAATGCAACACGACATTCAGATGATAATAATTGATTATCTGCAACTTATGTCTGGGACAGCTGAAGTGAGAGGAAATAGAGAGCAAGAAGTAAGTCAGATTTCGCGGGGCTTAAAAGCTCTTGCTAAGGAATTGAATGTGCCAATAATTGCACTTTCGCAGTTAAATCGTTCAGTAGAAATGCGTTCTGGCGATAAAAGACCGCAACTCTCCGACCTTAGAGAGTCTGGAGCAATTGAGCAAGATGCTGATATTGTGATATTTATACATCGTCCAGAAAAATTTGGAATGATGGAAGATGAAGAAGGAAATTCAACAAAAGGACTTGCCGAAATAATTATTGCAAAACACAGAAACGGTGCTGTAACGGACGTTCAACTTAGGTTTGTTGCTGAAATGGCTCGCTTCGAGGAATTTGATGCAACAGGCTTGTCTCCAATATCTTCTGACACAGACGGAGGCTTTGATGGAGGAATGACAGTAGGCTCTAAAATGAATGAAGATAATTCAAAAAAAGGAGGAGACCCTTTTGCCAGAAATACTGACTTTGACAACGATAATGCACCATTTTAAATAAAATAATACTTTTTAAACAGTTATATAAATAAAATAATGAAAGAAATAATAAAAGAGAACAAATACGTAGAAATTTCTTATGAAAAAGAAATAAAACTTGGAATGATTAAATGGAAATCAAAAATAATTCCATCTGAAGAATATAGAGGAGCTTTTAATATTCTAATTGATTATGGAGATAAAAATAAAGGAACAGAAAGAAGAGTAGCCTATTTTTTATCGGACACTACTATTCAAGGAGTTGTATCGCCAGCAGACAGAAAATGGTTTCAAGAAGATGCTGTGCCAAGAGCAATAGCTACAGGTTTAAGTAAAGGAGCAGTAGTTATGTCAGCAAGTGTTTTTAAAAAATATTATATAAATCTAATTCTGAAAACAATAAAAACGTTTGATATGCCTTTTAAAATATTTAGCGATTATGATACTGCTATATCATGGCTAACAAGCACAGGGGAACATTTAGAATAAATAATAAAAATATATCCAATATTTTCAAATGAAAAAACTCATATATAATTACAACCTACAAATAAGAAATATCATTTTTTGTTGTAATTTTTATGTTTTTTTCTTCACCTTCAAATAAATTTATTTTATATCCCAATTTTTCTACCACACTTGCATCATCGGTGAAAAATTTACTAAATTTTTGCTTATAGGCTTTTTCCAAAATATCATATCTAAATATTTGAGGGGTTTGAATAATTCTTAATCGTTCTCTATCAATATATTTATTAGTCTCATTATCAATAAGCCTATAAGAATCTTTTACTTTTATTGAAGCCACTGCATTTCCAAGATCTTGGGCAAGTTCAAATCCATCTGTAATAATATTTTTACTAACAAAAGGTCGCACACCATCATGCACAGCAACAAGCTGCGAACCTGAAACAGCCTCCAGTCCATTTTTAACAGAAAAAAAACGCTCCTTTCCTCCAGCAACAATCTGATATTCAATATGAATATCAAAATTAGAACTTATATTTTGCCAATAATCAATTTGATTTTCGGGCAAAACCACAACAATTTTTATTTCTTTGGAGTAATTGTAAAAAGCTTCAATGGTGTGTAATAAAATAGGTTTACCTTTGATATTCAAAAATTGCTTAGGAATATTTGCCCCCATTCTTTTTCCACTACCACCAGCTACAATTATTACAGATTCGTGCATCAGTTAGCAGTAAACAGTTAGCAGTAAACAGTTAGCAGTTAGCAGTTAGCAGACAAACAGGGCATTGTCAAACTGTTTACTGATAACTGTTTACTGAGATATTTATTTTATACCAAGTTCTATTAAAACCAATTCGGTTATATCATCTTTTGGGTTAAAATACAATGCTGTATTTGATGGAAAAACAGCACTATAACCTTTTTTCTTAGCAACAGTTTCTATTGCTTTATTAAATTTATCGGCAACAGGAGTATAAATTTCTTCACGTTTTTTTATAATCTCCTCTTGTGCACTCACTTGAAAATCTTGGATTCTTTTTCCTAAATCATTAATATCTTGAATTTTATTATTCAAAACCAACTCATTTCCTGTGGCTTTATTCTTCTCATAATCTTTTACTTTGCCGTCATGCTCTGTCTGCATTTTAGTTATTTCACTTTGCAATTGATTTACAAAAGCTGTTATTTCTTTGTCTGCTTGTTGCATTTCTGGCATACTTAAAAGAACTGAGTCTTTTTGAATAAACGCATATTTTGCTTTTTGTGCAAGCACCGCCGAACTTGATATTATAAGAACAGCAACGAGTAGGATACTAATTTTTTTAAACATAGTTTTTTGATTTTTATAATTTAAGAAATCTGAGTATAAAATTTATCCAAGAATAAATTGAAATAGCTACAATTATTTTTTATTTCATTTATATTTAAGTATTTAAAAAGATCTGGACAATCACTTTCTTTATATTTTGAATTAGATCTTAAAAATTCTTTTGGTTCTTCTTGCTCCATCGGATTACTTGTAAAATTTACATCTATTTTATAATATTTGTTAAAACTCTCAATATCCGAAAGTATAAGTGCTTCTATTTCAAATATATTCAATAAATAAATTCCTTTTTTATCTACAACACTATTAAATTCTGAAAAATATCTTTTTCGTTGTTTTAATAATTTTGCATCATTTTCTAATGCATCTAAATCTCTTATAAATATTACTAAATCTGGTTGTTTTAGTTCAAAATTTTTTCTTAAAAAATGTTTTGTTCGTCTGTCGTCAAGGTTTGAACCTCTAACATTTTTCACCATTTCAAAAAAACTAACTTTTTCTTTAAGGCTTTGATTTAACAAATTTTTAATAGCTTTTGTATCATGTGGAGACTCTCCTATTAATCCAATTTTTATTTTTTTCATAATTCATCATTCTCTAAATCAGCATGTTTCCAATAATCACTTAAATACAGAATATTATCATCAATATAATTTTGTGCATCTTTTATTTCTTCATTTGTTAGATGTTTGAGAATTGTTCCTTTTTCTCCTTCATATTTACAAATAATTATTCTATCTAATTCATCTTTATCCAAAAAATCTAATGTCTCAGGAGCATGAGTGCTAATAATTATTTGCTTATTTCTACTCTCTTCTTTCAAAAATGTCATTAGCTGAAAAAATTGATGAGGGTGAATTCCTAACTCTGGTTCTTCAATTAAAAGAACTTTATTTTCCATAGAGAAACCAGCTATCTTATCCATTGAAACAACAGCAATTATTAAAAATATTCTTTTTAATCCATCAGAAAGACTTGAAAAAGGAAACCATTTATTATTTACAAGAAATTCATATTCTAAATTTCTAACAGTAAAAGTATTTTCATCAATTTTATTTACAGAGTAGTCTTTATTTAATCTAATATTTTCTATATCAGTAAATTTAGTTAAATTAGAAAGCAAATTATTTCTTATATTTTGATTAAAAACATTGTCAATATCACTTTTTATTTTATCTTTATTATTTTTAGAATAATAATAGCTTGCTTTAAATAAGATAAGTAAATTTCTAATAAAAACAGGAGTTGCTTTATCTTTTGAAGCCCTATTTATTTCAGAAGAAACATTATTTGAAATTTTCAAATTAAAAGGGCGTTCAAATAAATATAAATGTTCGTTAGGTATTCCATGTTTTATCATTAATAAGGGTAAATTTACATCGTTTTGCAGTTTATCTAATCCTTTTTGTGTTTTTATTAATTCTCCTTTTTTATTAAATTTATTGTATTCAAAATAATAATCAATTACATCAAAATTACTTAATATTTCATTAGCTAAATTATTTTCATTGTTCCTTCTTGAAAATAAATGATGAGTATTCTCATTTTCAAATATTTTAATTTCCGAACTGAAATTAAACTCTACATCTTCAAAATTTAGAGTTCTTGCCATTTTTGAAAAATTCAAAAAGTTCGTTTTTCCAGATCCATTTTTTCCAATAATTATATTAAAATCAGGAAATAAATCAATTTCTAAATCTCGAATAGATTTATATCCCTTTAATTTAATATTAGTAATATAACTTCTTTCTAATATTTCCATAATTTTTTAATGTTATAAATTTACATATAAAAACATATAAAACGAACTACTAATTAGTGTGCGTCCACAAAGTCGTAATTTCTCGTGAAATATCAAAAACAAATAAAAATTTATATCTGTAAAGTAACAATTTAGCAATAAAACAATTTAACAATTCTTACTTTATGAATAGACATTAATTATTACTCTGTAATTTCTATCTCCCAGCTAAAATCTTTCTTACTTGAACCAAAACTACGTTCAAAATATTCACGGAAATTAATATCTGGAATTTTTATTTGTGAACAACTGCCACAAGTTCCTAATACATATTCCTGTTTTAATTTCAACTCAACTATATGCTTACCAATAGATAACGGAATTATAAACTCATCTTTTTGATATGCTTCACCATCACCGGAATTTGGCAAATCGCCTCCAGAAGTAGTTCTATGATACATAATAAACTCTCCATCTATAAAAACATCATAATGGTCTCGTCCTGCATTATAGCATTTTTGAATTGAAACTATATAATCTTTGGCAAGTGGTCGCATGTAAACAATTAACTCCTGTAAACTATCGTTCTCAGATTTTTCTATTTTATAGGAATAAATTGTATCTGCATAATTCTTCTTTTTTGAGCTAATAATCAAATCATTGCAAAGAGGTAAAGTGTAATTTAAAACACCATTATTGTCTGTTTTTCCACTTCCTACATTTGTGTTTCCAATATCAAGTTCAATATTTGTATTTCTCAATAATTTGCCTGATTTTATATCTTTTACAATAATTTTCACAGGTTCATTATTGTTAATATAAATGATATTAACCTGTTTTTTTAGAATATCATAAAATTCTATAAGTTCATTGTCTTTATAACAACTATGAAACACAATTGCTTTTATCTCAAAATCCTTATCTTTTTTCCAAAAAATTAGGTATTCATAAAGTCTCTTGCTTTTTACCTTAAATTTTACTGTTCCATTTTTTTTTGTTTCCTTAATAAAGTCAAAATCTTCACTATTTTCTGTATATAAAATTTTAACATTAACTTTCTCTACGGGAATTTCAGTTCCTTCTGCAAAAATTTGATATTCAACATTAAAATTAATTTTCAGAAATAATAATATCAATAATAAAAACAGTAAAAGCCACCAATATTTTTTTTGCTTGAGTTTTATTATATGAGTTTTTTCTGGTTCTTTAAAAAGAAATGTCTTTTTTGTTTTCAATTTTACAATTTTGTTATTTTAATTTTATTTTCACTGTAACTATTTTATTTTCATTAAGTTCAAAATCACAATCTTCATATTTTGGCAAACCAAAAACTGAGGGATTACGAGAGAACCCGTAATGTTCCGAAGGCATTCCAAAAAAATATCGGTTAATTTTACCATTTTCATCTTCGTCGTGATAAATGGCAACTGTATAATTTCCTACCTTTACATTTTCAAATGTGTATGAAACAGTTGTTTTTTCAGCTTTTATTCTCTTATCCAAAATCACATCTACTTTTGGAAATGTTGTAGGATTATTATAAATTCCAATATAAATAATTCCTTTTTCATTCTTAATATTAGACACTTCTACTTTTATTTTACCCACTTGAGCAAAAATAAGTGTATTAATAGAAAATAAAATTATAAACAAAATTGATTTTTGCATATTTTTAGTTTTATTTGGCTACCCCCATAGATTGGACAATCCTGATTTACAGTATAGTAAAAAGTTCCGACGTCTTAAAGACTTCGGAACTTTAATACACCGAAATTATCCAACTAAGTAGGTAATCATATATAAACGCCACTTTTTAAGAGACTATTTTTGTATTAAGCAAGGCAAAAAATATTTGCATATTGCTTATATGGTAATCTTTTTTAACGAAGCA
>JAOZQN010000648.1 GCA_029932195.1 Bacteroidales bacterium
ACAAAAATAAAACAACAAAACTAATCCTGCAAGACGCTCAAGACTGGACGCTTACATTACAAAAACAAAACTCCGTTCTTGAAAAGCAAAAAAAAGGAGCTAATTAAACTAGCTCTTTTTATTTTTTCTTATATGCCTGCCCTCTGCTTTTTACTGATGTAATAAGAACTACATCATCGTAAACAATATAAAACACTCTAAAACTTCCAATTCGTTTTTTATAAACCTGCTTATTGTCTATAAACCTGTTAATCTCCATACCGTCATTTTCGTTGTAAGGAGCTTTTGCAAGTTTTTTAGTCCAACTTTCAAACCGCTTATATATTACGCTTTTGTTTTTAGCTAAAAACTTTTGAGCACTTTTAGAAACTTCAATTTTATACAGCTTCATTCCAGAATGTTGTTGAGTTATATTCTACAAAATTAGAAAAATCACCTTTTGCAACTTCTCTTAGTGTTTGCATAGCTTCTTCATCTGCAAATATTTCCAAAGCCTCTCGCAAATCTTCCATGTTATTAATTAGTCTATTGTATTCAGCTCTAAATTGGTTTACTTCTTCGTCTGTTAGCATTTCTACTAAAATACTTGTTGCTGCATCAAGTCCATTATATAAACCATCTAATATTTTAATTTCGTGTTCAGCTTCCTCTGGCGTTAAGTCGCTGTAGTAAATTTCGTCTTTTTCTAATTCTGTATTAGCAAATCTTAAAACTTCGTTTAAAAATTGTAGCAAGTCATCACCTTTTTTTGTTACAACCGCTGTGCTTGTTTTTCCTAGCGTTTGCAATAAAACAGTAATGATTAAATTTTGTTGTATATTTTTCTTTTTTAGCATAACTATTAAATTATTTCTGCAAAAATACAACAATTTTTTTTAAAAATCAAATTAGTAGGGACTTATATTTTATTTGTATTATTTTCTTATTACTTTATAAGTCAGATTAATACAAAAATAAAACGTGGTTCTTGTGAGTCAGCAAATTAAATACAATAAACCGTGTAAAGACAAGCTCTTTACACGGTTTTTTTTATTTCAATACACTATAACAGATGTTTATTTTGATAGCTAAATGAAAATAAAGAAGAAAACATAAAAAAAGCCCACTCCGAAGAGTAGGCTAAATATTGTGCCTTTCGCATACCGTCCGAAGACTTAAGCTTAAACACAAAACAAATATAAAACATTTTTTAAATAAAAAGTTAAAATAAAGAAAAAAAACATAATTGTCTCTATTGTAATTATTGCAATTGCTTTAATAATAGTTTTTTATGTTAATATGAAAAATGATAACGAAACAGAAATAATATTTTTACAAGGCACGGAATATAAAGAAAAAGTAATTGTTAAGACGAAAACAGTGGCTGCAAAAGAAATTCTTATTATTTTTAGTCAGTGGTTTGTTCTTTAAAACGCAATGTTTTTAGTTTAGCCCACATCAAAAACTTTACTTCTACTTAAATCTTATTGATATGGCTCTGGAAATAGCTATAACAGACCGTGAGGAAACTTTTATAAATCCTAAACAGCGGTGTATCTAAAATTATGGAAAATTAAAAAAAATAAAATTATCTGTATCTTTGTATTTTTGTTTGAGTGTGTAAATTAATTTTTGCACACTCTTTTTTTATACAGTAATTCGTCTTTATGGATTATTATTAAATTAATACCGCAGATAAAACAAATTATTTTTGATATTAATTAATTTTTCTTTATATTTGACAAATGTTAAGGCTCACAAAGAATTAATCAATAAAAACTAAAAAAAATCATGAAAACTTTAAGCATTTTTATAGTTTTACTCTTTATTTCTCTTAATTTATATAGCCAAAAAATATCTTATTCTATTGAGACTGGTTGTAATTATTCGTTTTTCACTAAATCTAAATACGAAAAAGAGAGACATACAGAAACAGAAGTATCATCAAAAGGAAAAACAGGTTTTTTTCTGAATAATAATTTTTCATTTCCTTTAAATAAATTTATAGCATTTAAAACAGGTTTAGGTTTTAGTTTAAACAATACAGATTTAACAACAACAACCAAACCTCAGATGTTTCAAAATGGGAGTGGTTTTCCAATTTTTTTTTTTAACATATATCAAATAAGAATTCCTTTGCAATTACAACTAAGCTTTTTTAACGAAAAACTATTAATAGCAAGTGGTATATCAACATCTGTATTAATACATGCTGAAAATACTCCCGAAAATAATGGAACAAATACATATACAGTTATCGTAGATAATAATGGATTTGAAAATACTCCCGAAAGTAATATAATAACATATAACACAAATAATGAATTTAAAAATACTTTCATGAATATTAATTTTGGAGTTGAATATAATATTTTCAATAATGTTTATGCTGGAGTTCAATATGAATATAGTGCTACGGATTTAATGAAAGGAATTACATATGACAAAATACATTTAAACACTGTTTCGCTAAATTTATCATATAAATTTTAAATGTCTTGAAAAAAGAAACATACGATAGCAAACAGTGAGCTATAACCTTAATTTTTTCTTTGATTTAATTGGCTTTTCGGAGTGCAAGAAATTAGCGAAAGTGCTATATTTGAATGTTTTACTAAGAATTAAACATTTTGCTGGAAAGCCAACAAAAATAAAAAAGTTACCACTAAGTAAAATTTGAAATTATGAACAAACAAGAATATATACATAAAGTATCTGAATTATTAGGAACATGGATAGCAAAAATTAGACTGAATACAGCATTAGATTTTTATGATATAAATAAAGTCGCAGAAGATTTGTCTTGTAACTTATTGAATGTTATTTATGATTTAGAATTATATAATTTAAACAAAGATAAACCAAACCATCCTGCAATAGATTTAGGAGATAAAACAAACAAGATAGCATTTCAAATTACATCAAGAACAGATGCTAAAAAATTTCATGAAAATATTAAGACGTTTGAAACAGACTACTATGGTACGTATCTTAATGGGATTAGATTTCTAGTTTTAAACGCAGAAGAAATTAAATTTGGAAATTATAAATACCCATCCTTATTTAATAAAAAAGACCACGTATTAACAGATAAAACTCTAATTCAGAAAATAAGCGAAATTTACGATAGTGAAGATTTTATTAAAACAGATAAAATACTTGCTCTATTAGAGCATGAAATAGGAATAAAAGAAACAATTACTAAGAATTATTTTTTCCTTAATAAGGAACAAACAGTTTTTTTTACACAATTTGGTATTGACAAGATTGAAAAATTAACAAATAGTATTATACCAGTAATTCTCATTTTAAACTTCCAAATTTAATTCCCCATTTTTTTTA
>JAOZQN010000649.1 GCA_029932195.1 Bacteroidales bacterium
CAATACATACCAATCATTCTCACCACCATACCAGCCCCAATTACAATGGTAATAGATACTTTCATAACCATCAATAACCCAAAAATGACCTGCATCTATATCAGAACCTGAATAAATAATAGGTCTTCCTGAATTTATTTCTGCTTTTAACATACCTACCCATGAACTATGAGAGTAACTACTTTTGAATTTTGTATTATCAGAATTAAAATCAAAATATGCAAGTCCTTCTACTATTTTATGCGAAAAAGAATACGTTGCATTTGACCCAAAACTAGAATGAACAGCTACTGCACAATGATATAAGAATAAAGCACTTTCATTATTCGCAGAATAATTATTCATTACTCCCCAATTATAGTTTTGATTTGAAAAATTGACAGTTATATCATTAGGAAAACCAGATATTCTATACGTCTTCACTCCTTGAGGTTCAACTCTACAAGACCAATATTTTAAAACTTGAGCTAGAGCTACACCTCCACAACCTACAAGGGACTTCTCGCCAGTTTCAGGGTCTATTGGACAATACATATTATAACCATTTGTTTGCCCCCATTTTGTTTTTATTAAATATGTTCCTTGTGAATAGCTTTTCAATGCGTTAGATTCATCTATATTTAGATAATAATTCCATTTATTTGTTACGTCCTTGCTTGTTTTTAATTTTTGTTCTCTGCCATAACTTATCTCTTCCTTGAAAGAATTTAGTAGAAATAATAAACCTGACGGAATATTTTCTAAATCAATATTTGACACAATCCCATATCCCAAAACAGGTTCAATATTATCATCATTTGACATTACTATATGTCCATGTGTTTCAAAATTAAAAATGTAAAAAACAATTTCTTTGTTATTGTAAATAGGTATTGCTTCTTTTATTGTAAGATTGGATTTAAAAACACCTGATTTTAACATAAAGGCATTTAATGCTGCTTTTTCAACAAGTTCGTATTCTACTATTTTTGCTTTTATTGAATTAGGCAAAAGAATTAAAGATAGACTTATAATAAGTAAAAACTGATTTCTTTTATTTTTGAATATAATTTTCATATTTATTACTGTTTATTATTAGTGGATTATTTCAATTTTACAAATACTGTTTCAAGTGTACCGTCTTCACACATTTCATTAATTTCTCCAAGCGTAAATTCTTTATTTGGAAGATTTAAACCTCCTAGCCAATAATATTCGGTAAAAGGTTCTTCATCTATTATTCGTTGCTTAAACCAACTACTAGAAATATCATCTTGCTCAATTAATTCTTGAAATGTTATATCAGTAAAAACTCTATCAATGTTAATTCCTTTTCCTACAATATATCCAGATTTTAGTCTCCAACGTAGATTATAGGTAATACTACCATCTTCTTCAATAGTTATTCGTGGGCTATTCAAATCATAATCAGGATACATTGTAACTATATTACCATCAAAACCTATTGCAATATAGTTAAAATAATCTTTATTTGTTTTATACACAGAAAAACCCGTGGGCTGCCTACTAATTACTATATTTTCATCAGCATATTCAATCTCTTCTTTATTACAATTAGAAAATAATAATACCATAATAAAATAAACAATTGTTAAAATATATTTTTTCATTTTTAGTGTATTCAAAAGGTTAGTATTAGGTTTATTAGTTTTTAACTGTCATTTTTTATTTTTTAATGATGATGTGTATCTTCTTCAGATGGTTTATGATAATCTTCAAAAGGGAAAAGTCTATTTTTCTCTGGCAAATAATAAACGCTTGGTTTTGTTCCTAATTCAGGAAGCAAAGTATAAGCAGCATTATCTTTAAGTAATTCGCTAAGTCTAACAGTTTCTTTAGAAGTTCCATTTGTTACAGCATCTTCATATTGGTCTCCAAACCAATAAACTTCATTAGGGCAGGCTGTTGCACAATAAGGCATTTTTCCTACTCGTATTTGATCTGCACTAAAAACGCATTTAGAAACAGTCCCTTGTTTTTGAGGAACATTTAGTTCTATATTATAAGGTGTATCTTCATATTTTTCTTTATTTTTGGGGTCAAACCAATTGAATGTTCTTGCAGAGTATGGACATGCCGCAATACAGAATCGACAACCTATACATCTCTCATTATCAATAAGAACAATACCATCATTTCTTTTAAAAGTAGCATCTACTGGACAAACTTTTGTGCAAGGCGGGTTGTCGCAATGCTGACAAGGACGTGGCATAAAATATCCACCTTTTTCCGAACCTCTGTTCATAACATGCACGTTTATATGATGTTGAACTTTTGCTCCGTCTCCATCTTTTGCTGTCCAAAGTTGATGTGCATCTTGACATGAATCCATACATTTGCGAGCATCTCGGCATTTGCTCAAATCTATTACCATAACCCATTTTTTGTTAGGTATGCCCTGACGGTTAGATGCTTGCAATTCTTTATTTACTTCTTTGCCTACTTCTTTAAGGTGTGATTTATCCACTTCATTTAGATTTCCATCTTGATCTAAAACTTTTACAGTGTCTTGTGGAGTTTGTGCATAAGTTTTTGCGATAGAAAACAATCCACCTGCGAAGATAGTTCCTGCACCAGCAAGAACTCCTTTTTTAATAAAGTCGCGACGCGAATTATCATTGTTATTCTTTTCAGCCATAATCTGTTATTTAGAATGATTATAAATTTGAATGGTGTAATTTTTATTTATAGTATTTTTACATAAAAATGTCTTAAATCAAAAACAGCCTTTATGTTAAATATAACTAAATCAATTAGTTTGATATTTAGTATTTTATAATAATCTCAAAAATAAACAAAAAACATTAAAATACATTAATATTCTTTATTTTTTTTAGTTTATGTAGTGAAAAATAGGTTTGTAATTCTAATGATTTCAAAATTGGCGTTTTTCACGGGTGTCAATTTCAAGGCTTTTTTGTAATTTTAGAATTGAGTCCACTCCGACAAGTGTATTTTTGCCAAAATCAAGGCGGATACCAATTTCACAACCGGAGTTTACTCGTTGTAAATGAGGATTTTAAAATTTGTATCCAACGCCGAGTTTGGCAAAAAGATACTTGTCGGAGGGGACTCAGAATTGAAGTTTACCTTTGTAAATGAGCATTTTAAAATTTCAAAAGTAACGCCGAAATTGGCACTCGTGAAAAACGCCAAAAATTCATAAAAAAAAAGCTAATAAAATTAATTATCAGCTTAGAAATTGTAAAAAATAACCCAAAATGGCTATAGTTTAACCCGCATTATTCATGAATAGCTAATCTGTTTTTTTTTATTGATTATTTTCTCTAAAAAAAAACATTTTATTAATTGGTAACGA
>JAOZQN010000650.1 GCA_029932195.1 Bacteroidales bacterium
TAGATTTTTTTGGAGGAAGTGGGACAACTGGTGCAGTTGCACACAAAATGAACCGCCAATTTATTCTAATTGAGCAAATGAATTATATTAAAGACTTACCCGAAGCCCGATTAAAAAAAGTAATAGGTATTAAAACAAAAAAAGCCGACGAAATACACGAAAAAATAGAATTTGATACAGGTGGAGTTTCAAAAGCCCTAAACTGGAAAGGTGGAGGCAGTTATATTTATACCGAACTTAAACAATATAACCAGACGTTTATAAACCAAATTGAAAAAGCAGAAACTACAAACGAGTTAATTGCAATTTGGGAAGAAATGAAAATACACAGTTTTTTAAATTACAATGTGGACATTAAAAAACACGATGAAAATATTGAAGAATTTAAAACATTAGAAATACAAATACAAAAAGAACATTTACTAAAACTTCTCAACAAAAATCAACTTTATGTAAATTTATCTTCAATAGACGATGAAGATTTTAAAGTAAGTGATGAAAATAAAAAACTCACTAATGAATTTTATGAAATAAAAAAAGAAGAAACTGTAACTCAAATAAAAACTGATTTATAATTATGGAATTTCTATATAAAGAATTAAATACAGGTTCAAAATATAACAAAAGAATAGATAACACAGAAATCCCTGATTATATCACGAAAAATCTTAGTCAGATTTTTGAAACTCGCCCTTATCAAAAAAAAGCATTTAGCCGTTTTATTTACTATCTTGAAAATGACAATTTTGAAGACAAACAAAACAAGCCGTATTCATTAATGTTTAATATGGCAACTGGTAGCGGAAAAACAATGATAATGGCTGGTTTAATTCTGTATTTATACAAACAAGGCTATCGTAATTTTTTGTTTTTTGTAAATTCAACAAATATTATAAACAAAACAATTGACAATTTTATAAATATTTGTTCATCAAAATATTTATTCAATAAAAATTCAATTTCTTTTGATGGTAAAATAGTAAATATAAAGCAAGTTGTAAATTTTGAAGATGCAAACAATGACGATATAAACATCTGTTTTACAACTATTCAGAAATTACACAGTGATATTTATGTCGAAAAAGAAAATAGTTTAACGATTGAAGATTTCAAAGAACAAAAAATTGTTTTCATTTCCGACGAAGCACACCATATAAATACAAAAACAAGAAAACAAACAGAAATTGCAAGTTTAGCAAAACCAAGTTGGGAAAATACAATAGAACGAATTTTTACTCAAAACCTTGATAATATTTTACTTGAATTTACCGCAACTCTTGACTATGAACATAAAAATATAGCAGAAAAATACAAACCAAAAGTAATTTTTCGTTACGATTTAAGAGAGTTTAAAGACGATAAATATTCAAAAGACGTAAATCTTTTACGAAGTGATTTGTCAGATGAAAACCGTATTTTACAAGCCGTAATTTTAAATCAATACAAACAAGATGTTGCTCTAAAAAACGGTATTAATTTGAAACCAGTAATTCTCTTTAAAGCTCAAAAGTTAATTGCTGAATCGCACGAAAACAAAGCAAAATTCCATAACTTAATTGAGAATTTAACAAGTGAACAGGTTTTATACATAAAAGAAAGTTCAAGTGTTAGGATAATTCAAAAAGCATTCGATTTTTACGAAAAAAGCGACATTTCTATTTCTCACTTACAAAGAAAATTACAACAGAATTTTGCTGAAACTAACTGTATTTCTGTAAATGAAGAAAATCTTGAAAAAAAATCGCTAAAAAAGAATGACAAAAACCAATTAGTAGAACAGCAATATATTTTAAACTCATTGGAAGACAAGAACAATCCGATACGAGTAATTTTTGCCGTTAATAAGTTAAATGAAGGTTGGGACGTTTTAAATCTTTTCGACATTGTTCGTTTATACAAAACAAGAGATAGCCAAAAAGGCAAGGCTGGAAAAACAACAATGGCAGAGGCTCAACTAATTGGACGTGGAGCAAGATATTCACCTTTTAAAATAAATGAAGACCAAGATAAATTTAAACGTAAATATGATAAGCCAAACCATAAAAATGAATTAAAAACAATTGAAGAACTTCATTATCATACGATTGAAGACAGTAAATATATTTCAGAATTAAAAAAAGCTCTTGTAGAATCAGGAATTTACGACGATGAAAATGAATACAAACAACTTGACTTAAAACTAAAAGAAGAATTTAAGCAAACCGAATTTTATAACAAAACTGTTGTTTACGGAAACGAAAAAAAGAAAAATACCTACAAAAAAATACAATCATTTAAAGATTTAGGTGTTTCAAAAAACAGTATAAAATTTAAACTTCATTCAGGCAAAGGTCAAGTAACAGCAGCTTTTGATGAAAATGACGAAGAGAAAAATAATATAGTTATAGAAGGTAAAGACGTTGAATTATCTAATATACCAATTAATGTTGTTAAAAATTCAATAGCAAAAAATGATTTTTTCAAGTTTAACAATCTAAGAAAGTTTTTCCCAAACTTGAAATCTAATAGTTGTTTTATATCAAGCAAAGATTACCTATCAGGTTTAAAAATAATTTTCACAGGCACAGAGGAACGATTAAAAAACATTACAAATTTAGATTATTTATTAGCTATAAATGATTTGCTATCTGTAATTAAACAAGAAATATTAGGGAATTTACACGACTACTACGGAACAGATGATTTTTTGCAAATACATAGAATAAAATACAAATTTACTGACGTTTCATTAAAAATCAACAAAAACAGCGAAAGAGCAATTAGTCAATCTGACTTTATTAAAAACAAAGATTGGTTTGTTTATGATGATAATTTTGGAACAAGTGAAGAGAAGAAATTTGTAGAAATGTTTGCTCGCAGAATTGAGAAACTACACAAAAAATATAAAGAAATATACTTAATCCGAAACGAAAGGCAATTTAAAATTTACGACAAAAAAGGAACTGGTTTTGAGCCTGATTTTGTATTATTTCTAAAACAAAAAGAAAACCCAGGTATTGTTTTTCAAATGTTTATAGAGCCAAAAGGAGTTCATTTAAAAGAACATGACCAGTGGAAAGAAGATTTCTTAATCGAGATAAGAGAGAAATTTAAAGATAAAACACTTGAATACCAATCAGATAAATATAGATTAACAGCAGTTAAATTTTACAGCAATAAAGAAGAAAACGAATTTGAAAAAGCGTTTGAAGGAGCTTTGTTTGAATAATTTGCAGTACGAAGAATAAAAAGGCTATATCATTTGCTTAGTTGTCAGTGGTTTGGGTGTGGGGTTGCTTGTCATTATTCGCTATCGCTCATAAGCCAAGCAACC
>JAOZQN010000651.1 GCA_029932195.1 Bacteroidales bacterium
TAAAAAATAAAACATTGATTTACATCTTTTTATCAACTCCGAAACTTTAGTAAATTAAATAAAGAAATATATAAAAATTTAATTAATAAATTTAAAATAGAAGTAGCTTCTTATAAAGCAATAAAAGATTATGATGTTAGCGAATATGTTATTAATAATCCTGATATTACAAAAAAATATGCAGAACGTGCTACATATCCCTTACTTACGGTTAATCCAGACGAAACAGCTTTGTTTGCTGATGGAGCAGGTATCCCTAAATTAATTATTGCTAATGATAAAAGTATTATAGAAAAAATTGTTAAAAATTTAAAAGAGCAGAGTTATCACGAATTTCAAATAGGAAACGACAAAAGAGATATTTTTGTGAACGAAAAAATGAAAAATATTATCATTTTTTATAAAGAACAAGGTTATATGTCGGACGGAACTTCTTTTAACTTGCTTAAACATTTGCGACAGATAGAAAAAATAGAAGATATATATTACGAAAGAGGACAAAAAGAACAAAAACAAGGATATGTTAGAAACGAAATAGATTGGCATAAATTACGAAATCCATATCTTGATTGGGATGTTTTAAAAAATGATTATCAAAAATATATTGTTATTGCAGATGATTATGAAACCATTTTAGATTATGAAAATGCTATTGATTTTTATAAAAAAGCAAGAGGAATTAAATATGGAGAAAAATATCCTAAAGAACAAATAAAATTAATAAGAGAAAAATTAAAAGAAGAAAAGAAAGAAGGTAAATTAGATAGATTTATTGCACTTGCTGACAAATATTTTAAAGATAAAGATTTTGATAATGCAGGTATTTTTTACGAAAAAGCACTTCAAGAGGAAAAAGACGATTATGTTGAAGACCAATTAAAAAAAATAACAAATAACGAAAATATATTTAATTCAAAATATAAAGAAGCAACAAAAGCATATAATAAAGCAAAAATAGAACAGACAAAAAAAAGTTTTGAAGATGCAAAAAAAATAGCAAAAGAAGCCTTGAACATAAAATCTAAATCCGAAATTTGTTTAAAATTATTAAATTCGATAGATAGATATTTAAAACCTATTTATATAAATGATGCAGAGGCATACTTTAAAGATAACGATTTTGATAATGCACGTATTTTTTACGAAAAAGTATTAAAAGTTATCAAAAAAAATGATTCTGCGGTAGCAGAAATTAAAGATAGATTAAAGAAAATTGAAAAACTGAAACTGGATTTAGAAGCAGAGGTAGAACGTAACAGAAAAAAAAATAGTTATCACAAATTAATTATTATTAACTAAATTTAATTTTTAAAATTATGCACATAGATATTACACCCAAAAGGAAAAAAATAAAACGGGATGAACTTAAAACAAAAGCTAATACCTTAGCAACTATTTTCATCATTGCTTTGTTATTACCTATTATTACATACTTTGTGTTTCATTTTATTGGACCTATAAAATCCATAAAAGGAATTTATCCCGAAAGTGTAGCACTTGTAAACACTGGAGCAGGAACAGGTTCGGCTTTTTTGGTAGGAGAAACACGTTTGCTTACTGCAAGACACGTTGTTGAAGATGTACCAGAAGGAGAAGTTGTAGAACTGACTTTTACTGAAGCAAATCCACCAATTACAACAAACGCAAGAGTAATTTGGATTGACCAAACTCCAGTAGGTATGGAAGAAGCAAGTTATTTTGTAAATTATTTTGCAGTTTTGGAACTTGTCAGCCCAGGTGATATTCCCGAAGACCACCCAAGACTTACACTTGGAACTTCGGAAGATATAATAAAACTTGACGAAGTTATTGCCGTGGGTTATCCAGCTGGCGACTTTCATATTTCTACCGGAACAATAGGAAATGAAAAATTTGAAAATGTTAGCTTATTCAAATTAGACGTTAATGTTGACCCTGGAAATAGTGGAGGACCACTTATTTATGCCGAAACAAAAGAAGTAATTGGTATTGTAGTAGCTGGTATGCAACCACCTTTTGATGGCATTACAATGTCTAATAAAATAGACAATATTCAAAAAATATTACAAAGAGATAGTATTGATATTTTAAAATAATTTTTAACATAAAAAAGGTAATAGATTTTATGCTATTGCCTTTTTAATAATTTAATTAATGGAGGTTTATTATGAAAAAAATTTATTTATTTATTTTAGTCTTTTTTATTTTTATTTCAACTGGATTCTCGCAAAAAAATCCTAGTTTTCCTTTCAATGGTAGAACAATAGAATATGGAAAACCATTAGAAATATACGTTGATACAAGTATTAATAACGAAATTTTTGATTTTCCTGAAAGATTTCCCAAAGAAGGTACAAACGAAAAAATATATGAACTCCAAAAATATATATTTGAAAAAGAAAAAAAAATATTGAAAAATAAGTATTTGTTAGAAAAAGAAAATGAAAATGAATCTTTAACTAATATCTATTTAGAAATGATAAAAGATGTCGAAAATATTAGCCAAGACATAATTACCAAAAATATAAGTCTGGCAGAAAATACATTAAATGAAATTAATAAAAGAATAACAAAGTTAGAAGAAAATATATTTTTTTTAACAAAAGATATTGAATATGCAGAAAGAGATATTATAATAGAAAATGATTTGCGAGTTAAAGAGGACAAATTTTTTAGAGCCGTAAGTAGCAATACTTTCTGGCTTATAGGTATAATAATGGCAATCTTTTTTATAATACCCTTTCTTTTAGTAATACTTAAAGGACAGAATAATACTAATCTTAAAGATAATTTATTGAAAAATTGGTTCAGTTCTCTTGGTTTAAAATTTATAACACTTTTTGTGATAATAATTACAATCATTTTATTTGCCATACTTAAAATAGAATCTGAAGCACTAATTACAATTATTGCAAGTATTGCAGGTTATATTTTAGGAACAGTTGGTCGAGATGCTATAAAGAATAAAGAACAGAGCAAACCTGATTCTATCATACAATTAGAAAAAAAATTAGAACAATTAGAAAAACAAGGTATACAACAAAAAGAACTGGAACAAGTTTATGAAAAAGATGAGAAACAACAATGAGTCCACTCCAACAAGTCTATTTTTGTCAAAATCAAGGCATAAATCTTTTTTTAACCGCAGTTATCTTATTGATAATGAGGATTGAAAAAATATTTATAACGCTGAGTTTGGCAAAAAGAGGCTTTTCGGAGTGGACTCAACAATTAATAGATAATAAAAAACAAGAAATTACTAAAAATAATAATAAATAGTATAACTGAAGTTTCTGACTTTCTAAATCGGTGATAATAAAATTGTTAGAAATAC
>JAOZQN010000652.1 GCA_029932195.1 Bacteroidales bacterium
GTGCTTAGTTTTAAATGTTTAATCTTTAATTTTGAGTCTTTAGTTTTTAATTAAATGACTGACTAATATTGTTTTACATAAAACCACGATACAAATATAAGTATCAAACAATACCAAAAATGCGGAGAGAGAGGGATTCGAACCCTCGAACCAGTTTTCACCAGTTACACGCTTTCCAAGCGTGCTCCTTCAGCCACTCGGTCACCTCTCCTTTTGCAAAATTTTATCTACTTTTAGATTTACGAAATTATAATTATTTTTTCAATAAAAAAAATTTTGTTTAAAATTTTCTAATCTTTTTTAAAAAGTTACTAACAATTTCTGCCTATTTTTTTCATCTAAATATATTCTTGAAACACTGAATTATCTAATATTCCGATAATTACAATGCTTGATAGCTCAAAATAATTTAGCATATTTGAGGGTATAAAATTGTTCTTTTTATCCAAAATATTATGGACTGGTATTTTAGTGTTTTTTAACAGTTTTGCCCTGTTTTTTCGTTCTTTTATGTGTTTTAATGGTTCTCGGATTTTAAGTATTGAGTCCACTCCGACAAGCATCTTTTTGCCAAACTCGGCGTTGGATACAAATTTTAAAATACTCATTTACAGTAAGTGCAATGAGACATGCTCATTGTGTTTCTAAAATTCATATCCGCCTTAATTTTGACAAAAATACACTTGTCGGAGTGGACTCAGTATTTATTAAATGTCTACAGGTCTTGCCGTCCCTTTCGGGTTTTCCAAAAAACTTTTTTTTACTAACAACTGAAAACCCACAAGTTCAAATAAAAATTGTGGGTTTTATTAATATTACTCAATTTTAGTTTTACGGCAAAGTAATTTCTTCTGTAACTGTTTTTTCAAAGGTTTGGTTTCCTATTGTAACAGATATAGTTGTAGTTATGTCTGCTACTCCGTCACAAGTTCCGTTGCCAAAATCTATTGTAGCTGGGAATTCGTTATCTGGTGAGCTTACTTCAATTTTTCCATCTGTGGTTTCCATACACGAAATATTATAAGTTAAAGTTTCTACTAATGAAGCAGTTAAACTTTTCCCTGTTCTGTTTGTTCCTGTCAATGATAAAGCTGTGGTTTTTAAAATATCATCTTCATAATTTAACAATTCATTCATTTCCCAGGTTACAGATAAATTTCCATTTGCAGAAATAATTCCGCTTGGCATTGTGATTGTTGCATCAGAAACTTCGGCTGTTAGTTTTATAATTTTTTCTGTAATTACATCTACTTCATCAATAGTAAGAGAAATTGCACCATCAACAGTAAGTGTATCTATGGAAAAATTGTTAAAACTAATTGAAATTGTAGTTCCTTCTTTTCTAATTCTTCCACTTAATTCTGCTGTAATACTTCCTTTTACTGTGTGTCCATTTGCATCGCAGCCTTCTGTGCCAAAATCTAATACAAGAGTTTTAGGATAACCAACCAATGGTTCTAATGAAGCTGTTGGACAATCCGTTTTTACGCCTTTGCTATCTTCGTTGTCGCTGAATTTTGCAACATATCCTATAACCTCGCCATATACATTTGTGGCAAGAGTTGCATCTACTGCTTCCTGTTTGTTGTATTCTGTTTCTACTGTGTCTTGGGTATTGTCATCATTGTCGTCATCGTCTTCTTCATTTTTATTGCACGATGCTAACACTGCAAAACCAAACACAAACAAAATCATAAAAATTTTAAAATAATTTTTCATTTTTCTAAATTTAAAAAGTTAATAAAAGAAAGTAAAAAATACACAAAAGCAAATGTAAAAAAAATATTATAATAATTCAACTCTTGTCTATTTTATTTTATAATTTTATTTATTTTTGCATATTAATTAAAAATCTTATTCTTTTTTTATGATAAAAGACCTTATATTATCTATAATAGTTTCAATAGTCTTAGTAATAACGATTTACTATTTTGGGGCTTTCCACATAAAGCAACTAATAAAATATGGTAAACCAAGAATTGATGATTATAAACATCTTGATAATGACACCATTAAAGCCGAAAATCCTATCGCCTGGAGCTTAGCAAAAGATTACAACAACGATGAGATAGAAACAAAACAGCGGCAAGAAATGGAAGACTATGAAACAGTTGCATTTCTTGTTTTTCAGAATGGTAAAATAAAATACGAAGAGTATTGGCAAGGTTATGACAAAGACTCGCTTGTAAACTCATTTTCAATGGCAAAGAGCATTATTAGTATTCTTGTAGGCGTTGCTATAGACGAAAAATATATTAAAAATGTAAATCAAAAAGTTACAGATTTTTTACCAGATTTTAATAATGGTGAACCTACAGAACTAACAATAAAAGACTTACTAACAATGAGTTCTGGTATAGAATGGAACGAAAATTTTGAAAGCCCATTTTCTGATGTTGCAAAAGCTTATTATGGCAATAATTTACAAAAACAGATTGATAAAGTAAAAGTTACAGACGAAATAGGCAAGAAATATAAATATCAATGTATTAATACACAGCTGTTAGTGCAAGTTTTGGAAAAAGCTACAAAAACAAAAATCACAAAATATTTGTATCGCAATTTGTGGAATCCAATTGGAGCAGAAAACGATGCCTTGTGGAGTATGGACAATAAAAACGGACAAGTAAAAGGCTTTTGCTGTTTTAATGCTACTGCCAGAGATTTTGCACGTCTCGGACATGTGCTTTTATACGAGGGCGAATTTAACAACCGCTTTATTACTCCAAGAAGTTATTTAAGTGAAGCAACTAAACCTGCTGATTATTTGACTAATAGTCATAACAAGAAAGTTGATTATTATGGCTATCATTTTAGTTTATTAGATTACAACAATAAAAAAATTCCATACTTTAATGGAATAAAAGGACAATATATATTTGTTCTAAAAGACCGAAATGCAGTTGTAGTAAGACTTGGTAAAGCCAGAAGCAAAGAAAAAACAAATAGCACAACAAAAGACGTATTTCTTTATTTAGATATAGCCTCAAAAATATTAGATTAAATAATGCGTTTAAGTATTTGAGTTGTCAAGTTATTGAGTTGTCAAGTTATTGAGTTATCAAGTTATTGAGTTGTCAAGTTATTGAGTTATCAAGTTATTAAGTTGTAAAGTTAGAAGTTCGTTAAAGCAAAAGGACTTTTTCCTAAATTAGTGTCTGTCCATAAAGTCGGCATTTTTACAAATATTTTAAATAAAGAAGAAATAACCTGCTGTAAAGTAACAATTTAGCAATAAAACAATTTAACAATTCTTACTTTACTAAAGTTTCGGAGTTGATAAAAAGATGTAAATCAATGTTTTATTTT
>JAOZQN010000103.1 GCA_029932195.1 Bacteroidales bacterium
GTAAAACTGTAACTGTCTAATAATCTGATTATTATGAAGGCAAAAACTTTAGTTATATCTTTTATTTTTAAAATAAAAAAAGCTACCATATTTTATATGATAGCTTTTAATTTTAGGCTAAATAATTTTTATCTATTAATCATAGCTCTATTTAATTTAGAGCGAGAAAAAGTGCTTTTGATAATGTTTTTTCCTGCAGGGTCTAATGTTAAAGTATCTGCGAAGAATGTTGTGTCTAGTAAACCATAGTCATAACACAAGGCAGCAATGTCTGTTCCATCTTGATTTAATTCATAAGTAAAGGTCATTGTAGGAAAAGCTTCGCTATCATCATATACACCTTTAAAATCTACAATATCATAAGGATATTCTGCACCATCATATAAAGTAGTAAAAATAAATTGATCTGCAACTCTGATACTATCAAATTCATCAATAGTATATATTATACCTCTATCATAAATTATTTCTTCTCCCCAAAAATCGAACATCCATTCTGCATTTATTCCATACATTAGGTCATCGTTACAACTTTCTACTGTATATACTTGACTTTCATAAAGTGCGTCTTCTCCAAACCAATTAGTTTCATCAGGTCCAAGATACGAAACAGCTTCTTCTATAGTATAAGTAGAACCAGCTTTTGTAAGAGTAGCAAGATAAGTTCTATAAGAAGAGCATGAAAATCTGTTTGTCATAACTGCAGGAAAAGATAATACCTGTCCATTAATTATTCCAAGTTGATTAAATTCTAATTCTAAACTTAAATCGATTTCTCCATCAAAATCACCTGCATTAATGGTAGAATAAATATCTACTGCTATTTTATAAGCTCCATCGTCAAGTGTGTCATATCCATTGTAACTTTCAAATGAAGCTCCATCGGCACCAGTAATAATATTACCGTCTTCATCGGTGATAAGGAATCTTAAATCTACTACTTCGTCTGGGGCTAAGTCCATACCTACAACATCTAATACATTGGTTGTCCAAGTTAAGTCTGATGCTAAGTAGTCTTCTGTTCCATTAGAAATGGTAAAAGTAACTTCTTTTGCTGTTATAGTAGCATTAGCTGTTCTTTCGTCTCCAATTATAAGAGTGAATGTTTCATTTTCTTCCAATAACTCATCAGAATTAATTGTAACATTTAATGTTCCAGATTTTCTTCCTGCTGGAATAACAACTGAGCCGTCAAAACTAAAATCGTCTCCTTCTGTTGCCGTTGCTTCATCTTTAAGGGTAACATAAACTTTAACATCTACAATTTGTGTAACATCCATATTTAATGTTATTGTATAACTTGTTTTAGTTAAATCGGAAACTGCTGCTCCTGGCACTTCGCTCACATCTACTGTTATTGTAGGACTTGTAGGAGTCTGAGAAGAATGCCCCTTAAAGTCCTCTTTTTTACACCCGAACAGAAGCATTGCGGGTATTAATATTAATATTATTTTTTGATATATTTTCATTTTATTAAATTTTAAATGATTAATCTACTTTTTTTATTAATGTTTCGTAAAACTCTCTTGGTCCTGAACCACCTGTATAGTAACCATATACCATAATAAGTTGGTCTTTTCCATCTACGTCGTCTTTAACTGCAAGATCTGGAGTTGTTGTAAGACCAGCTACGTTGGTTAAATCACCAGCATTTCTTGCCAAACAAGTAAGAGGTTCTCCGTTAAGAGTTTGAGCTACACCATCCCATTCTTCTGGATAAGTGATAACATTAGTTGCAGGGTCTATTTGGAAATATAGAGGTGCGTCCCAGCCAATTGTTGCTCCCCAGTAGTATTTGTAAGTTATAGCATCTACAGATTCTATTGTTAGTTCGTCTCCTAACCAATAAGAAGGTGATTGAACACCAAGTCTGAAATAAGCTAAATCTGAACAAATATAAGTTCCAGCAAATCTGGTAGATACTGCGATCTTCACTCTTTTATAGTTTTCAAACTGATTACCATCTTGCATAGTAGAAACAAATCTAAATTCCCAATAATCTCCTATTGAAAGGTCTCCATCATTACTTGATAAGTCTGTCCCATCAATTTGTAAATCAGTAACTAAGGTATCATAATTAAATCCAAATTTTCTAAAATGATTTACTGTTTCGGTAATATCAAACGATTCAAATAAAATTTCATTTGAAGTTACAGAAATTTTATTTCCTTCATCATCTGTTTGTGTTCCATAAAATGTGCTATAAACTTCTACTTTTGTGGTAAAATTTTCTCTACCTTGTTGCACACCAAATTCTACTTTATAACCTTCTGTCTCTCCTACAATATAATTTATCGAAGGCGTAGTAACCTCCAACAATCCTCCTCCTACCGGGAATTCTTCGCCGTTCCAGTCTGTGTTCGTTGGAACGATATTATCCGGTTCTGTGCAAGCTCCGAATATAAATATCAGAGCTACTACAAAAAAACTTATTTTATTTAATTTCATAATAATTTATTTTTATTTGTTCCACCAAATTTTAGTTGTTAATTCATCATCACCTTGACTTTCTTTTGCCTGACTCCACCCGTCTGGGTTTAATGATTGCTCAGAAGAAGGATATTCGTAACGTGAAGGGATTGCATCAAAAACTCCTTCTCTTGCAGGTGTAAGCACAGGAAATCCTGTTCTTCTTTGCTCTGTCCATGCTTCTACTCCTTGGCAGTATAAAGCAAGCCAGTTTTGTTCTGCAATTTGTTGAAGTTCTAAACCTCCTGTAAGTGTTTGTCCGCTCATTCCTGAATAATCAGAAACGTCGTTTGCACTCATAGAAGCTGCAATACCTGCTGAATAATAATCTTGTGCTGAACCACTGATGTAACTTTTTTGTGCGGCTTCTGCCATAAGAAACATTAGTTCTGCGTAAGACATGAAATATCCAGGAGCTTCTGCTTCTAAATATTTATCTCCAACTGGTGATACGTTTTCGTAATTAAAGTCATCATTTGGTACGTCAAATATACCTGCTGGTTTTCCTCTGTATTCTCCGTCTGCATTTTCGCCTACATATACAGAAAGACGTGGGTCGTTGTTACCATTAAGCATATCAACAAGAACGTCGCATACTTTAAATTCACCTCTTGTTCCGTAAACTATTGTTTCGTAAATAGGGTTTGCATTTGGATTAGTAGAAAGGTATGTTAATTTTGCTTCGTCTCCATTAGAAGTAAAGATACTTCTGCTGTCCACTATTGCTTGTAATTCAGCTGATACGTTTTTATCTGTTCCAGATATTCTCATTAATGCTCTGAATTTAAGGCTGTTTCCAAACTTTTGCCATTTGCTCCAGTCTCCACCATATAGGATGTCAGAACCTGCGTTTATAGTTCCGCCATCGCTTGCAAATAAGCTGTTAGCTTGGTCAAGAACAACAAGAATACTGTCATAAACAACAGATTGTTTGTCGTAAGCTGGTGTAAAATCTTCACCTTTTCCAAGTGCTTCTGTGTAAGGAATATCACCGTAGCAATCAGTAAGGATTAAAATTCCATAAGCTTTAAGAACGAGTGCAACTCCTTGCATATTCTTATTTTCTTCTACAACTGCAAGTTCATACATTTTTTGTGCGTCTCCTGCTACGTCTTCGTAAAAATCGTCCCACACCATTCCGATAACACTTCCTCGTGGTGAATATCTTTCTTCGTCGTTATACTGCACTTTCGCCCATTGTTGCGACCAGCATGACCCCATGTCTCCTCCTACAAATGTACTGTTTAGAGTGTTTTGTGAAACTCTAACAATATCTGCAATTAATAATCCAGATTCTATTTCGGTAGGATTATTTGGGTCTTGATTTAATTCCTCAAAGCCTCTATCGCAACTGGCAAGAAATAGCAAAAGCGAGAAGGCTATTGTTAATATTTTTATTTTATTCATAATTTAATTAAAATTTGAAGTTAATATTAAAACCAATACTTCTTGCCGAAGGTAATTGTCCAAATTCTTGACCTTGTTCTCCGTTTGAGCTACTGAAAGCTGTTTCTGGGTCAATATGAGGAACTTTTGAATATAAAATAGCAAGGTTACGTCCTACTACCGAGAACGAAAGGTCTTTTACTGGAAGTTTACCTACTTTATGTAGAGTGTATCCGAATGTTACTTGTCTTAGTTTTACGTAAGAAGCATCAAATACAGCACTTTCAACTATGTCGTTAGAATATGCAGCTTTGTTAAAAGCTTCTGCTGTAACAACTACGTTATTTGTAACATAGTTACCGTCTGAGTCTAACATAACACCTTCTCCAACAACACCACCTTCTCTACCTTCAAGGGTTTCTGATAATACACCTGCATATCGTCCCCAAGTTGTTGTCATAGAGTGGATTTCTCCTCCCATTTTAGCATCAACAAGAACACCAATAGAAAGTCCTTTATAATTGATAGAATTATTTACACCACCAATCCAGTCTGGTTGAATATCACCAAGAATAGTATCATTTGCAGCAATTTGTGGAAGTCCGTTTTGATAAACAATATCTCCATCATGACGTTCTATTGCAGGTCCGTAAATTACACCGTAAGGCATACCTTCACGTGCTTGAATTTCCATGTTCCATTGTCCACCAAGCGATAACGATTCTAATTCGCCAAGAGATACAACCATGTTTTTAGCCATAGCAAAGTTTGCAGTAGTGTTCCAAGTAAAAGTTTTAGTTTTAATTATATCAATACCTAATAAAAGTTCAACACCTTTGTTAGACATTTCACCTACATTATCCCATGCAGAAGTATAACCTGTAGCAGCAGAAACTTCAACTGGCACAAGAAGATTTACACTTTTTGAATCGTAATAAGTAGCATCTAATGTTACTCTACCTTTGAATAATCTTAAATCAATACCAAATTCTAATGAAGTAGTAAGTTCTGGCACCAAATTAGGGTTACTTAGTCTTGCTCCATTAAATGGAAGTAATACAGTTCCCCATGGTCCACCATCTACTGTATTAGTTGGACTTCTGAAAGAGAATGTTTGTTGAATATCGTAGGGGTCTAATGCTCCGTCTCCACCTACCTGTGCCCAACTTGCTCTTAATTTAGCAAAAGAAAGCACGTTTGATTTCATACCAAACATTTCTGTTACAACATTACTTAAAGAGAATGAAGGATAGAAAAATGAATTGTTTTCTACAGGAAGAACACTTGACCAGTCATTTCTACCATTAAATTCAAAATATAGGTAATTTTTGAACGCCATTTGTCCACTATAATATACACTATTAATTTTTCTTGCTTCTTGATAGTTTGCTAATGTTGGAGTTACTCCCGACAAAACATTTGATAAGTTATAAACTCCCTCTAATTCTAATTGAGCTGCTTCACCAGTTACTCTTTTGTAAACTTGGCTCATCGTGTTTCCACCAACGCTTAAAGTTAGTCCAAAATCATCAGTTAGTTTTTTATCAAAAGTAAGTAAAACATTAGAGTTTGTTTCATACCAAGTTCTAAAAATTTCTCTATACATTCCTTCAGGATATTCGTTAGAGCCTTTTGCTTTTTGGTATGCACTTACAGATGCCCAATAGTCAGTTCCCGAACCTGCTCGAAGACTTAAATAATCAGTAATTTTATAATTGATATTAAAATTAGCAATTAATCTGTCTTTGTTTAATTTGTTCAAGTTATTGTGTTGCACCCAGTAAGGATTGTTTTGAAAAACAGTATTCCAGTTAAGAGGAGTTCCTGCAGCAGCAGTTCCTTCGGCAGCAAGTGGAAGGTTTTCATAATCTCTTAATTGTTCAAAATCTACTTGTCGTCCCGACCATATCATTTGTTGAACAGGATTTTCGTTTTGGTAACCACCAGTTGGAATGTTATCGCTGTTAGTTTTGATATAGTTAGCAGAAAAACTTGCAGATAATTTATCTGTAAGATTGACAGTAGAAGAAGCATTTAAAGTATTTCTGTCAAGCTGTGTGTTTGGCACCATACCTTGTTGATCCATGTTTGTGTAAGATAATCTAAAACTTGCTTTTTCGCTTCCGCCAGAAAATGCTACGTTGTTAGATTTTGTAATACCCATATCAAAGAAATTTATGATATTATCAGGATAAGATCTCCACTCTTCTGGAGTTTCTCCATTAGAAGTAAATTGAGTTGCTTGAAGACCAATATCTAAAGGCATACCCCAACTTTCATCTACACCAGCAGGTCCGTTTTGTCCATCAACAAATTCGAAGAAGTGGTTGTTTGCACCTTGTCCGTAAGAGTTTTGGAAATCTGGGAGTCTTAGCGGTGTTTCAAAAGTTGTGCTTGAATTTACAGAGATACCAAGACCTCTTGAACCTGCACCAGTTTTTGTTTTAATAATAATAACACCGTTTGCAGCACGCGAACCGTAAAGTGCGGCAGCATTTGCTCCTTTTAATACAGAAATTGATTCAATATCATCTGGGTTAATATCGGCAGCACCCGAAGGCATATCCGAACCACCTGTTGAACCAGCATCTCCATAATTTGCATTGTTAATTGGCACTCCATCTATAATAAATAAAGGTTCGTTGTTACCAGTAATTGATGTAGAACCTCTTAATATTATTCTTGATGATGCACCAACACCACCCGACGAGCTTGTAATTTGAACACCAGCAATTTTACCCGACAAAGAGTTCACAATATTTGTCTCTCTTGCTTTGTCGAAGTCTGCTCCGCTAACGTCTTGCACAGAATATCCAATAGCTTTTTTGTCTTTGGAAACTCCAAGTGCTGTTACTACTACTTCGCCAATACCAACATCTTCGGTCTCCATTGCTCCGTCTATTTCTGTTCCCGAAATGGCTACTTCCAAAGTCTTCATTCCCATAGATTGGAAAATAAGAGTTTCAGCATCGTCTGGCACACCTTTTAAAGTGTATTTTCCATCAAAATCGGTTATTGTCCCGATGTCTGAATGTCCTTTAACTACAACAGTTACGCTCGGTATAGTGCTACCATCAGCATCTACAACCGTCCCTGTGATAGTCTTTTGCGCATAAGCCTGCATTCCAAGAAATGCAAAAATGGCAAAAAACATCATAATTTTTCTCATAAACTTTCAGTTTTTTAAGTTAATAAATTTAGGTTAGTTCGTTTAATTGTTAGATTGTCTAATTATTAGCTTATAAATTGTTGAAAATTTAACAATAAAAACAATTTAGTAATAAAGCAATTACAATAAAACATGGCAAAAATAGTTATTTTTTATTAAAAACCAAAATTTTTATTTTTGATGAAATACATTTTTTGTATCATAAAATACATTTTTGATATGATAAAATACATTTTAAACACAAAACAACAAATAAACATATCTATTTATTTACATGTAACAATTTGCAAATCAAATAAGTATAACAAAGTTTGAGGTAATATACAAAATGTAAAATGAAAAAAAATTTAATTTAGGAAATATTTTTTTTTTAATTAAGCAAATTAGATTTTTTTTGCTCATTTTCTCAAAACAAATAACGAATATAAAAGTGCAAAAAAGGTAACACTTATTTGAGTTTCCCAGGTATCTTCGTTCAACATTGAGATTATTGATATAAAAAATAAAACGGTAGGAAGCATTTGTTTGTATTTTTTATTTTTGAAAAAAGGAAAAAATATAGCAAAACTAATCCAAAGAGAGCCAGCAATTCCAAATGTAACAGCAAAACTAACATACTGATTATGTGTATTCTTTCTAAAATCTGGGTGCAATACAGAATTATCTTTTTCGTATTGATTTGAAAATGCGTTTTTGATATCGCCTGTTCCTACTCCTAAAATAGGATTGTTCTTTATTATATGAAATGCGTTTTTCAAAAACTCAAATCGCTGAGTAACAGAGTGTCCACTTGGATTTCCTCCTTTTAAGTAAATATCAAATTGCCAAATAATTTTGTAAATACGGTTATTGAAATTATATTTATTATAAAACTTATAATTTGCAATTCCATTTTCAATATTTAAAACATCTTGTTTTGTTAGCTTAGTTATTCCTAGCGAATCTTTTTTATAACCTTTTGATGTTAAATATCTTATGAGTGTAAATTTTATTTGATGCCCTACATTATCTAATTTATCATATTTTATCTTACTCATTTTATTCCAACTCTGTTTCATTTCGTCCTGACTAATATAAATCCACACATAATTACCATTTTCTATCTCAAAATTAGTGGTGTCGTGCCAATATAAATTATTATTTATAGTAGTTTTATCAAAATTATCAAAATTGTAAGATTCTACATCGTAAAAATTATTTATACTTATAAAAAAATACACTAAAATACTAACTGGCAATAAAACAGTTAATCCAATAATAACCTTTTTTTTCTTTTTTATAGCAAGATAAAAAAGTAAAATATATGCAATAGTAACAAATATTATTATACCTGTAATAGATTGTATTACAAATAGAAATAGAAATAACCAAATAATTAAAATTTTAGAAATAATTTCTTTTGAGCTTAATATTTTTACCTTCCTATCAATAAAAGAATAATATATTAAAATATAAATTGAAAATACAATAAAAATAGAAAATCTAATGTGGGAAATAGACGAAAGTCTACGAATATCATCAAAAGGATTGTTGGTGAAAAGTAAAACAGCGGAAGTTTCTAATGTTTTAGCAAAAATTGTGGCAACCAAAAAACACATTAAAATTTCTATCTGTTTTTTAGAAAACTTAGGTATAGAAAGCAGAACAAAAGGAAATAAAATAAGAGGTAATTTTATTTTCACACTATGTAAACCCCATTTCATATCGGTTGTCCATATCAGTCCAACAAGGTATAACAGGAAAATACTGATGAAAAAAAGTGCCGATTTATTGTTGAATAGAGTTCTAAATTTTTCCTTAAAATTTAGGGTAAAAACCCACAAGGCGAGTAACGAAAATTCAGAAACACTAATTCCAAAATGAGAAAAAGGAATGCTTATTATCAAAACAACCAAAATTCCAAAATAGATATTTGAAATTTTATCGTGTTCTTTAAAAAAAGATTTTATTCTCTCCATTCGTTTTATTCTTTTTTACATTTTTTTTGAAAAAGCAAAGATATAATTATTTTTTAATATCTTTGTTTTTTCTAAAAATTGATAAAAATATGAAGATTAGCGGTTTTACAATGGGTAAAAATGTTTCAAAATTATATTACCCAATGAGACAATCTATTGAGTCGATCTTACCAATTGTAGATGAGTTTATTGTCGCTCTTGGCGACAGCGATGAAGATGACACAATTTTGGAAGAAATAGAAAAAATAGGTTCTGATAAAATAAAAATTATCCATACCGTTTGGGATATTAAAAAATATCCACGAGGCACAGAAAATGCTCATCAGACGGATATTGCGAAGAATGCTTGTTCTGGCGACTGGCTTTTTTATTTGCAAGCAGACGAAGTAGTTCACGAAAAATACTTAGACGAAATTTATAATAAATGTAAATTATATCATGATAATTCAGAAATAGAAGCCTTGTTGTTCAGATATTTACATTTTTTTGGCGATTACGAACATTATAATAATTATCATAGTTGGTATCCCAAAGAAATTCGGATAGTGAAAAACAATCCAGATATTCATTCATATATTTCGGCACAATCCTTTCGGCGTATTCCAGATTTTGATGGCAAAAATTATCGCCAAAAAGAAGGAACTTTTAAACTAAATATTGTTGAAATTGAGGCTTATATATATCATTACGGCTGGGTGCGACCTCCCGAATATATGCAAAAAAAATCAAAAGCACTAAATACTATTCATCATGGAATAGAAAAAGCAGGAGAAATATATAAAAATGAATCTGAAACTTTTGATTATGGTAATTTATCAAAACTTCCCAAATTTAAAGGAACTCACCCAAAAGTAATGAAAAAGTGGATTGAACAATTTGACTGGGCTGATAAATTGCATTTTGAAAAAAATTATATACCAAACCGACCAAAAATGAAATTTGAAAAATTAAGGTATAAAATAGCTACTTTTATTGAGCAAAAAATACTTGGGGGAAACTATTATTTTGGTTCGAAAAATTGGAAAAAATGGAAATAACAATAATAATTTCATATTATAAAGCTTTAGATAATTTGAGAATTATCTTAAAAGCATTGAGTAATCAGAGCAACAAAAGTTTTGAGGTTATTTTATCAGAAGACGATTTTAACCAAGAAACGATTGATTTTATTTCTCAAAATAAACATTTATTCCTTTTTAATATTTCTCATCTATATCAGCAAAAAGACAACGGATTTAGAAAAAATAGTATGCTTAACAGAAGTGTTACAGAGGCTCAAACAGAGAAAATAGTTTTTATTGATGGAGATTGTGTGCCTCACAAACATTTTGTTAGAGAGTATGCGAAAAATTTGAAGTTAGGTTATTTTTATTCAGGAAGGTCTGTATTACTTGATGAAAAAATATCAAAAAAATTGCTTGATAATCAGTTATTAAGCAAACTAAATTTACTTAATTTGTTTTTTTCGGACTCTAAACATATTAAAGCAGGTATTTATTTTCCTTTTTTTTCATTATCGTTAAAAAAACGAGGGTTGCTGGGAAGAAACTGGGGTTTATGTAAAAAAGATTTGATAGATATTAATGGATTTGACGAAGACTATATTTCTGCTGGCGTAGGCGAAGATACTGATATTGAATGGCGACTTTTAAAAAATGGAGTAAAAAATAAAGCTATAAAAAACAAAGCTATTGTTTATCATTTATTTCATTTAAGAAGTTATGATACACAAGGTGTTAGAGATAATTTTGATTTAATGTTAAAAAAACAACAACAGAAAAACATTAAATGTTTAAACGGAATAAAAAAACAGCGTCATTAATTAGACTTTAACTATTTAAAATTTAGACAATAACATATCATCTGGAGTTAGTTTTTTTATCTTTTCGCCAGACTGTGTAAAAAACATAAATCCTTTTTTTCGTGAAAGCTCCTCTGCCCCATCTTCGTTACTAAATGATGCCATTGCTCCATAAATAGTATAGTTCTTATACTCTGGAAACAATTTTTTATATTTAGGTATTTTTTTATTATAAAAATCTCTTATATCTTCTTTTTCAAGATTATACTTTACTTCTATAACCAAAACTTTATTAGAATTTGTAAGAACAATATCGTATTCTCCTTGCAAGTTAAGGCTTATAATTCGCTTGTCTTTACTTTTTTCTATAAAATCGTATTTTGTGCCATTCACAGTCATGTTATCCATAAATCCTTGATAGAAAAAGTTTTCGGCAACTGCACCATTACTTCTGCCAGTCCCTCCAACTTCCGTTTTTATACTATCCATTATTTTTTGTCTCGCCTGCATTTGATTCATCATCTTCTCAAACTTTAAATCTGATTGACGAGATTTTTCGTCCATTTTAGCAATTTTTTTTTCTTCTTCTGCTCTTTTCTTTTCTCTTTTCTTTTCTCTTTCTGCTCTTTTCTTTTCTTCTTCTGCTCTTTCTTTAGCTCTTTCTTTAGCTCTTTTTTCTTCTCTTTTTTCTTCTTCTGCTCTTTTCTTTTCGTCTTCTGCTCTTTTTTCTGCTCTTTCTTTTTCTCTTTCCTTACTTTCTCTTTCTACTTTTTTCATATATTCTTGCTGAAAAAGAAGTAGTTTGTCAAGTTCTTTTGACATATCCTCAAATGTGCGTTCTTTTGTTTTCATAATTTTTAATTTTCAAATGTTAATACAAAGATAGAATATTTTTTTCTTAATATCAATATATATTAAATCTTTTTTCAAACCATTTGCATATCACATAATTTTTTATAATTGCCATTTTTAGCAATTAGTTCATCGTGTTTGCCTGTTTCAATAATTTTTCCGTCTCGTAGAACACAAATTTTATCAGCATTTTTTACTGTAGAAAGTCGGTGAGCTATAACTATTGAAGTTCTATTTTTCATCAAATTATTTAGTGCGTCTTGAACTATTTTCTCCGACTCGGTGTCCAGAGCCGAAGTTGCTTCGTCCAAAATCATTATTGGCGGATTTTTAAGAACGGCTCTGGCGATACTCAATCTTTGTCGCTGACCACCAGATAGTTTTGCTCCTCTGTCGCCAATATTTTCTTTATATTTAAGGTCTTTTTCAAGAATAAAATTGTGAGCATTGGCAATTTTTGCTGCATTAATAACGTCTTTTTCTGCAAATTTTTCTACGCCAAAAGCGATATTATTTTCAATAGTATCGTTAAATAATATTGACTCTTGATTTACATTTCCCATTAAGTTTCGTAAATCTTTTATTTTTATATCTTTAATGTTCTTGCTGTCAAATAAAATTTCGCCTTCGGAAACATCATAAAGCCTTGATATTAAATCTACAAGCGTAGATTTTCCTGAGCCAGACTCTCCTACCAGAGCTACAGTAGTTCCTTTTTCTATTTTCAGATTTATATTTTTTAATACATATTTTTCTGCATATCGGAACGAAACATTTTTTAGTTCAATAGATTGCTCAAAATTATTTACGAAAATTGGATTTTCTTTTTCAGGAATCTTATCATCAATATATAAAATATCATTTATACGCTGGACAGATGCCATACCTTTTTGAATATTGTAATAAGCGGCAGATAAGGATTTTGCAGGATTAAGAATTTGAGAGAACACAACTAAATATGCAATAAATTCTTCAGAAGTCAGGCTATTATTTTCGCCCAAAACGAGTGAGCCACCAATATATAAAATTAGAACCATTACTATTGTTCCCAAAAACTCACTGATAGGATTAGACAAAGCTTTTTTTCGTTCTACTGAATTTTGAAGTCTTAAAAAAGTATTATTTATAGCACCAAATCGTTGAAAAACCATATCTTCGGCATTAAAAACCTTAACAATTCTCAATCCTGATAAAGTTTCTTCTAAATTTGAAATAAGTTTACCAAGAGTTGTTTGTGCTTTAAATGATTTCTTTTTCAATGTTTTACCAACTCTTCCAATAGTAAATCCTACGACTGGGAGAAAAATTAAAATAAATAATGTTAGATAAAAATTGGAAAAAAATAGATAAAATAGGAAAAAAATAATTGTTATAGGGTCTCTGATAATCATGTTCATAGTAGAGACAACTGTTAATTTTACTTCATTTACGTCGCTACTCATACGAGACATTATATCTCCTTTTTTTTCTTCTGTAAAGAATTTTAAAGGCAAATAAAGTATTTTTTGATATATTTTATTATTCAAATCTCTTACAACTCTATTTTTTATTGTGATAACATAAAATCGCCCTAAATAATAAGAGACAGTCTTGAATAAAGTTGTAGTTATCACAACTATAGATATGAAAAACAGAGCAGAAGTTGCCCCTTTCTCTATAATAATATTACTTATAAAATAAAAAATATTGTGTATAATACTATCGGAAGAAAATGCGAATTTTACTGGTTGCATTATTAATTCGTCGGGATTAAATAATACTTTTAACAACGGAATTACAAGCGTAAACGAAAATAAAGCAAAAATTACGGATAGTGTATTAAAAAGGATATATAATAATACATGTTTCCAGTATGGTTTGATATAATTAATTAATATTCTTAAATCTTTCATTTAAAACCTTTTTTTAATTTAACTTCAAGATATTTCATTGTAAATCGTTCTTTCCAACTTCCTGAGCAATGATGAGTTCCGGATGTTCTATCCTTCTCTAAATAAGACAGATATTCTTTTTTGTTGTTAGGAGAGCCAATATGAAAATAGTCTTTTTCGGTTAGTTCTGCATCTAAATATTTATCTGAATTTTCATGAAAAATTCTTGTCAGCAAACCTGGACCTGTAGCATCAACAATTTGGGTATAATCATTTACCAAAGGAGGATTTTTCTGTAAATCATTAATTACGTCTTTCCAAAATACGTTGTTAGGCTCACTTGCAAAAATTGCATTCCCCAAACTTTCCTTATCATGTTCTGATTTTATATTTCTATTTTTCGGTAAAATTAATGTCTTATTTTCAAAATTATATGGTTTAATCATTTCGTAATCTAAATCTAAGTATAAACCTCCTATTTTATACATTATCAGATATCTAATAACATCTGCTCGCATTATATTTCTGGAAAAATTCATAAAAATAGGATAAAAATCAGGGAAATGTTTTTTAGTAAATTCCTCATTTTTTTTATCTGTCCACAAATTGTATTCCCAATCTGGATATATTTTCTGAACTTTTAATTGATAGTCTTTCCATTTTACTGGAACTGTATCAGTTTTTCCACGTTTGATGTATTATTTTTGGAATACTCATTTTATATTTATTTGGTATAATTAACTAAAGTTTTTGCCTTCATAATAATCAGATTATTAGACAGTTATAATTTTACTGTAAAAACGTAATACCTTAATAGTCATTACATTAAAATTTAACAAAATCATTTAATTTACATACTGTGA